>CAJOCN010000047.1 GCA_905233255.1 Paludibacteraceae bacterium | reverse complement strand
TATTTTGAGCTTATTTTGGGTCGGTGAGGGGTGGTTTGGCGACCTCGACGGTGATTAAGCAATCCTGGAAATCGGGTGCAAAGGTACAAAAAATATTTGAATTATGCAAATAAATTAAGAAAAAATGCACGCGCGCTTGCGTATGTCAAAAAAAAGTGCTACCTTTGCACGCTAATTTGCGCACGCGTTCGTCAAGTTTCGTCAAGTATGGATATAGAAGAGTTAAAAACAGCGTTTGAGAGACACCCGCAGATCGGATTGATGAGGCGGGAGTTGGGTCGCGGCAAGGACAGTCATGTGCTTGTCAGCGGTCTGCACGCGAGCGCTCGGGCGTTGGCGCTCAACGCGCTGAAGACGCCGCTCTTTATCATCATGGACAACAGCGAGGCGGCGCAGTACATGTACGCGGATCTGAAGAGCCTGCATGGCGACGGCGTGTATTTCTTTCCGGCGGCGAAGAAACGCCGCACGACAGACGAGGCGGCACAGATCATGCGGACGGAATGTTTAAGCGCACTAAATTGCGCCGAAAGCACGCTTATTGTCACGTATCCGGAGGCGATGGCGGAGGAAGTGCCGAGCCCGAACGAGTTGTCCGCCATCAGTATTCAGTACAAAGTCGGACAGGAGGTACAGCAGTCCGCCATCAGCAGTCAGCTGTCAGAATTAGGGTTCGAGCGCGTGGATTTTGTGTTCCAGCCCGGGCAGTACGCTGTGCGAGGGTCCATCGTAGATATATACAGTTACGGTCACGACAACCCCTACCGACTGGATTTCTTCGGCGACGAGATAGACAGCATCCGCGAGTTCGACATAGAGGACCAACTTTCCAAATCCCGCATCGAAGCGGCGGAGATTGTGGGTTCTTCGAATGATGCAAATGGTGGGAATGATGCAAATGATGCTTCTATCGTCGATTACCTGACGGACGAAACCGTGTGGGTGAGCAATGATTTCTCCGTCGTGCGGTATAAGTTAGAAGGGTTAGGGGCGAAAGGCGAAGGGTTAGAGGCTAAAGGACGCAGGACGATTGAGATAGCCCAGAAGAGCACATTCCCGGAGTACTCGAAGGTAACCTTTGACACCGTACCGCAGCCGATCTTCCATAAGCAGTTCGACCTGCTGACCGAGGATATACAGAAACATCGTGAGGAAGGCTACGCCATCTATATCCTCGCGGAACAGAAGAAACAACTCGACCGCCTGAAGGCGATCTTTGAGAGTACAGAATACAGAGTACAGAATACAGACCAAATTACATTTCTAAATCAGTCTGTCAGTCCGGAGGACGGTCTGTCAGCGAAGCGGTCTGAGGTCAACCTGGAAGCGGTCTGTCAGCCGAAGGCGGTCTTCTTCCAAGGCATCAACGCTACGATCCATGAGGGATTTGTGGATCGGGAGTTGAAAATCTGCTGCTATACCGACCACCAGATCTTCGAGCGTTACCACCGCGTGCAGTTATCGAGCGAGAACGCACGGCGCGGCAAGGCGATCATCACCCTGCGCGAGATCAACCAACTGCAGGTAGGCGATTATGTCGTCCATTCCGATCACGGTATCGCGCGGTTCGGCGGACTCGTCACCACACCGGTGAACGGCAAGCCGCAGGAGATGATCAAACTGAACTACCGCGACGGTGCGAACGTGTTTGTGAGCATACATAACCTGCACCGCATCTCCAAATACAAAGGCCGCGAGGGTTCGGAACCGACCATCGCCCGTTTGGGTTCGGGTGCATGGGAGAGGCTCAAAGAGCGCACGAAGGACAAAGTCAAAGAGATAGCCCGCGACCTGATCCGTCTCTACGCCACGCGCAAGCAGCAGAAAGGCTTTGCGTACTCGCCGGACGGCTACATGCAGCACGAGCTCGAGGCATCGTTCCTGTACGAAGACACACCCGATCAGGCGAAAGCGACCGCCGAGGTCAAGCGCGACCTGGAGAGTCCGATGCCGATGGACAGGCTCGTCTGCGGCGATGTGGGATTCGGAAAGACCGAGGTAGCCATGCGTGCGGCGTTCAAGGTTGCGACGGACGGCAAACAGGTAGCCGTTCTCGTGCCGACCACCGTTCTGGCGTTGCAACACTACAACACCTTCAAGGAACGAATGAAGAACCTGCCGGTTCGGATCGAGTACCTGAGCCGGCTCAAGTCCGCCAAAGAGACCAAAGAACTGCTTGCGGACCTCGCGGCAGGCAAGATAGATATCCTCATCGGCACCCATAAGATCGTCGGCAAGTCCGTCAAATGGCACGACTTGGGATTACTCATCATCGACGAGGAGCAGAAATTCGGCGTGGCGGTGAAGGAGAAACTGAAAGCCCTGCGCACCAACATAGACGTACTGACCCTGACGGCAACGCCTATTCCGCGAACGCTGCAGTTCTCGCTCCTCGGTGCAAGAGACTTGAGCGTCATGACCACTCCCCCACCCAACCGGTATCCCGTGCAGACGGAGCTGATTACCGTGGAGGACGAAGATATCATCAAAGAGGCGATCGACCTGGAGATGGGGCGTAACGGACAGATCTTCATCGTCAACAACCGTATTGAGATGCTACCGCGTATCGAGCGTAAGATACAGAAGCTATGCCCGGAGGCGCGTATCATCACCGCGCACGGACAAATGCCGGCAGGCGAGATGGAGGAACGGCTGGAGGCGTTCATCAACTACGACTACGACATTCTGCTCTCGACCACCATCATCGAGTCCGGCGTGGATATACCGAACGTGAACACGATCCTTATCTTCTCCGCCAACCACTACGGTCTGGCAGACCTGCACCAGTTGCGCGGACGCGTTGGACGGTCGAACCGTAAGGCGTACTGCTACCTCATCGCGCCGGAGAAAGAGCTCCTGACCGACGATGCGCGCAGACGACTCGAGGCGCTGAGCACCTTTGCGGAGTTAGGCGCAGGATTCAACCTCGCCATGCAGGACCTCGACATCCGCGGCGCAGGTAACATGCTCGGTTCGGAGCAGTCGGGCTTCATCGCCGACCTCGGTTACGAGACCTACCAGCGGATTCTCAACGAGGCCGTGGAGGAGTTGAAAGAAGAGATGGGAGATTCGCTCAATGATGGAATGAGCGCGGCTGCGCCGCTCAATGATGGAATGATGGGCGCGCAGCGTCTCTGGTGCGCGGATTGCCAATTGGAGACGGACATCGCCGTGTGCTTCCCGACCGATTATATCGAGAACATATCCGAGCGTATCACCCTCTACCGCGAGTTGGATAATATCCACTCCGAGGACCAGCTGCTCGAATTCAAGAAACGGCTGATTGACCGTTTCGGACCGTTGCCCGAAGAGGCAGAGGAGCTATTGGAAGTAGTACGCGTGCGGTGGATCTGTTGCCGGCTGGGCATAGAGAAGATCCTGCTCAAGGGCGAGCGGATGACCCTTTACCTCGTGCAGCACAAGGATGCCTACTGGCAATCCGAAGCGTTCGGCAAGATCGTACAGTACGCCGTGAGCCGACCCGAACGGTGTCTGCTACACGAGGAGAAAGACAAAAAAGGTATCCCTACAGGACGAAGAATGGTGTCTATCACGAATGTAAAAACAATAGGAGGAGCGATCAATCTGCTCCACAAAGTGGAGACTAACTAATATGAAATTTATTGGAATCATACCTGCGCGGTACGGATCGACCCGCTTCCCGGGCAAACCGTTAGCAGACATCTGCGGGAAGAATGTCATCCGACGCGTCTATGAACAAGCGTCCAAAGCGCTGGACACCGTGGTGGTAGCCACCGATGACGAGCGTATCTACGATGCCGTGGAGGCTTTCGGCGGCAAGGTAGTCATGACACGCGCCGACCATAAGTGCGGAACCGACCGTTGCCTCGAGGCGTACGAAGGAATCACCACACCCTCATGGCGCGAGCAGAACAACACCGACACCGTGATCATCAATATCCAAGGTGACGAACCGTTCATCCGCCCCGAGCAGATAGAAGCCCTCATGGCGTGTTTCGACCGCGAGGGAACGGACATAGCCACCCTCGTGCGACCGTTCACGGACAAAGACAGTCAAGCGGATCTCGAGAACGTGAACACGCCCAAGGTCGAATGGGACAAAGTGACGGGCGAGGCAAAGAACTTCAGCCGCAAGGTGATTGCCTGTGCCGACGGTACCCATTACCGCCATATAGGCATCTACGCTTACCGCGCCGACGTGCTGGCCCGGATCACGAAGTTAGCCCAGAGCCCGCGGGAGATAGAGGAGCGGCTGGAGCAACTGCGGTGGCTCGAGAACGGCTACACCATCCGCGTAGGCGTAACCGACACGCCGACCATCGGCATTGACACACCCGAAGACCTGCAGAAGGCAATCGAGTGGTACAAATATAATGGGGATTGAAATTTGAGATTTGAGATTTGATATTTGATAGTTGAATTATAATAACCTTTAAAAACACAAGATTATGGCAAAAGAAAATTGTCCTACTCCGCACATCGGTGCGCAGTACGGAGAGATTGCAAAAACAATGATTATGGCAGGCGACCCGCTTCGCGCCAAGTTGATGGCAGAGCGGTTCCTGGAGAACCCTGTACAAGTGAATAACGTACGTGGTATGCTGGCTTTCACCGGCACCTACAAAGGCAAGAAAGTGACCGTTATGGGCCACGGAATGGGTATTCCGTCCATCGGCATCTACACCTACGAGCTCTTCAATTTCTACGATGTAGAGACGATCATCCGCGTAGGTTCGTGCGGAGCACGCCAGATGTACGTCAACCTCGGTGACCTCGTCATCGCCCAAGGCAGCTGTACCGACAGCAACTGGGAGGCTCAATACAACCTGCCCGGACACTACGCCCCGATAGCAGACTTCGAGCTCTGCCGCAAGGCGGTGGAGGCAGCCGAGAAACGCGGCTACAAGTACCATGTGGGCAATGTGTTCTCCGCAGATGTGTTCTATTGCGAGGACGAGAAGAAGAAGAACTGGACGAAGATGGGCGTGCTGGCAGATGAGATGGAAGCTCCGGCATTATACATGAACGCTGCGCGCGCAGGCAAGAAAGCGCTGGTGATCTGCACCGTGAGCGATCATATCCTCACCGGCGAGGCGACAACCGCAGAGCAGCGCCAGAACTCGTTCACGAACATGATGGACGTAGCATTTGATATCATCAGCGAATGAGAAAAACGATTCTAATAGGATTATTGGCACTCCTGCCCCTGGGTCTGACGGCTCAGGAGCAGGAGGTGGCCGATGCCGCTCCGGCGAAAGAGACAAAAACCAAGAAGAGCCGCCCTGCATCGGAGATCTTCACGGGTTTCAGCGGGGGAATGTTGCTCCACGCCGGATACCTCTTTTCCGACTCCCCTGACAAAGTGTTCAGCAACACCGGTCTGGGTAGTCCGGATTATATCAAGGCCCTGCCTAAAGACGGAGCCTGTTTCGGTTTAGGCGGCGCGCTCAGATGCCACCTGATCAACCATATTCACCTCGGCGCAGAGGGATATGTGAGCACCATGCCCCTGATGAAGACGGGCTCGAATGTCCGCACCGGTTGGGGCGGCGCACTCTGCGATTTCTATACCAACTGGGGAAAAGTACGTCCCCTGATCGGCCTGGGCGTCGGCGGCGGTGCGATGAGACGACTCTACGTACCGGACTCACCGGCTGTCACCTCTGCCGATAGCACGCACTATAATGCGTCGTACACCAAAACGCCTTTCTTCTATCTCGACCCCTATATCGGAATGGAAATAGGACTCAACGGACACATGGCTATCATGATCCGCTTTGATTATATGTTGCCGTTCGGTACCACTAACAGCAACCTGACAGGAAAAGTCAATTGGGGCAACTTCATGACCCCTTCCGGCCCGAGACTGTATCTCGGCATTATGTTTGGCAAATTACAAAAATAAATATATATAGTAAATGGATAAAAACACTTGGATTGGCTTCTTATTGATAGCCGCAATTATCGTGGGTTTCACGATGCTCAACAGACCCTCCAAGGAGGAGTTAGCGCGTCGTCAGCACGAACAGGACTCTATCGCTCTGCTGCAGATGGCAGAGATGGAGTCGCAACGGATTAGTGATTCACTCCAACTGGTAGCCGGCACAGCAGCCGGTGAGGCCAAGGAGGTCGAGACAGAGGTTAAACCCGATGAGCAGTGGCTCACGCTCGAGAACGAGCACGTGCGTCTGACGCTCTCCACCTACGGCGGTGTGATCCAACGCGCAGAACTGAAAGAGTACCACGCGTCGGGCGACAGTGTGAACCCGCTGTGCCTCTTCCGCGCCGACGAGTCGTCCTACGGCTTCACGCTCGTGACAATCAACAACCGTATTCTACACACCTCCAACCTCGTCTTCACACCTGTAGAGAGCGAGGCGAAAAACAAAGCTATCCTCCGTTGGCAGGGCGCTAACGAGGGCGCTTGGCTCGATTTCGTATATGAGCTCTCGGAGGATTACATGGTGCGTTTCACCCTCGTGCCGCACAACCTGCAGGCAGAACTGGCGCAAAACATCAACTCGCTGGAGTTCCAGTGGCGCCAACTGATCCCGCAACAGGAGCAGGGACGTAAGTTCGAGGAGCGTTATGCCCAGCTGCAATACATGCTCGTGGGCGGCGAGATGGAGAAACTGAGCGAGAGCAAGGATGACAGCCAGAAAGAGTCCGCCCGCGTCAAATGGATCGGTTACAAGGACCAGTTCTTCTCGACCGTCCTGATCGCCGACGAGGCCTTCACCTCCTCGCAGTTCACCTCCACCGTACAACCCAAACACTCGGGCTACATCAAGGAGTATAGTACCCACGCGTCCGTGCCTTTCGACCTGACGGGCAAAAGCACCACGGGTTTCCGTTTCTACTGCGGTCCGAACCATTACCACACCCTCAAGGCTTATGACGAAGGCGTGGAGAAAGACGAGCGTCTGCACCTCAATGAGTTGGTGCCGTTAGGATGGAAGATCGTGAGTTGGATCAACACCGCGCTCGTCATCCCGATGTTCGATCTCTTCACGAGTTGGGGACTGCATATCGGTATTGTGATCCTGCTGATGACCATCGTCATCAAACTGATTATCCTGCCGTTCGTGTTTGTCTCCTATAAGTCGAGCGCGAAGATGCGTGCGCTCAAACCGCAAATCGATGCCATCAACGAGAAGTACCCGGCGGATAAGATGCAGGAGCGCCAGGCGGCTACCATGCAGCTCTACCAGCAGGCAGGAGTCAGTCCGATGTCCGGCTGTCTGCCGATGCTCTTCCAATTCCCGGTATTGATGGCTATGTTCTGGTTCCTGCCGACCGCAATCGAGCTTCGTGGCAAATCCCTCTTCTGGGCAGACGACCTCTCTACCTACGATGCCGTCTTCCACTGGGGATTCAATATCCCGCTGTTAGGCGACCACCTGTCGCTGTTCTGTCTCCTCATGACGATCTGCAACATCGGCTACACCTATATCACCATGCAGTCACAGGCTACGGATCCGAACATGAAGTTCATGAAGTACATGATGTACGCCATGCCGCTTATGTTCCTCTTCATCTTCAACGACTACGCAGCCGGTCTGAGCTACTACTATCTTGTATCGCTCTTCTTCACGATCCTGCAGACGATGATCTTCCGCTGGACGCTGAACGACGAGAAGATGCTGGCAGAGATAGAGGCAAACAAAAAGAAAAAAGCCGGCAAACCTAAGTCCGGCTTTATGGAGAGATTGGAGAAAATGCAGCGTGAACAGCAACGCTTAGCTCGCGAGCAGGCCAAAGCGGCTAATAAGCGTCGATAACTCGTTATTCACCAGCGCTTGTCCCTCCGGGGAGAGCGTGACGCCGTCTTGTTCGAGGAGTTGCTCGTAATGAGCACTCTCGAGCATCGGCGAGGTGATATCGATAATATGCACGCACTGAGTGGAGGCCATGCGGAAGAGCGCGAGATTATAGATCGCGTGGATATTACGCAACCGCTCTACCTTACCGCCAAGCCAGTAAAGCACGTTCTTACGCTCCTGCATAGTCATGCCGCGGGTAATGAACGCAAAGTAACGGTTCTCGTCCATAATCGGAAGCGAAACCAGTACCGGTTCCTGACCTTTCGCGCGTGCCTGCGCGATCTTATTAATATATAGTGCTTTGTAGGCTACCAGATCCATCTTAGGTTGGTGTACTCCACTCGGGTTAGCGGCTATCTCCTGCCAGTTGTACTGCAAGCCGCTCTCAGGCTGAATAATAACGGTCTTGTCCATAATAATAACAGTTTTAATAGTGTTAAACAATAGTTTTGTTTTTAAAACGATGCAAAATTACTGCTTTTTGAGCAGGCGGACAAGTAATTGTGATAAGTGACGAAAAAATATGACGAAAACAGCCCTTTTGAGGACTAAAACGTAAATATAGGGACGAAATCAGGCGCTTTCCTGTTTCGTCACACCATAAAAAGAGACTAATTTATGAAGAAAATACCGCGTTCTATCCTGTCGGTGAATACTATGTTGCTACATGTGATTGGTGTTCCGGCGTATTTCCTGGCATTCATACTGACGTATAAGAGCCAATGGATGGTTCAGTTCCTGGATGGTCACGGAGACCAGTTCATCCTCAATGTGCTAATGTTGATGTGTATTCTCATCGGCATTCTATGCGCAAGCCGTATTCCGATGACCGTACTGCGGAAGGAGGTGAATCTCTCGTGGTGGCAGTATATATTATGGTCCATAGGCGAGATCATCGGTTTCTCTGCTTTCGCGGCACTATATATGGCACTCATCTACGGCGACTATGGGTATTTTCCGGCTGTAGGGCAGTGTCTGAAAATTAACTTCATGGTACTACCGTACGCCTACCTCATTATTGATTTGCTGGTAGCGCATATCTACCCGGATGAGGACGAGGTGGCAGAGGAAGATTTGGTACGGTTTGCCGATACCACCGGGCGGCTCAAGTTAGTCATCGCCCAAGACGTCATCCTTTATATTGAGGCGCAGGAGAACTATGTGTCGGTTCACTATCTGGAGGGCGAGAAACAAAAAGAGTACTCGCTCAGGCAATCGATGCGAGGGATTGAGGGACTCATGCAGAAACACGGTATTATCCGCTGCCAGCGGTCGTATTTCGTCAATCCGCGCCACGTAACAGTACTGAGAAGAGATAAAGAAGGAATGATCCAAGCCGAGTTAGACACCACGCCCGGCAGACAAGTACCCGTCTCGCCGAAGTACTACGAGCAACTGAGCAAAATGTTATAGCATTTTGCGTTAAGCCGTTAAACCGTAATACCGTTAAGCTGTTAAACTGTTGACCAGCATGCCGCAGGCGGCGAGAATGTCTTCGCCACGGGAACGGCGGATTGTAGTGGTCACACCATGGTCGGTAAGATAATCGCGGAAGAACTCCATGGCCTTCTCGTTAGAGCCCGGGAAATGCCGCTCATCCTTATTGGTACGCGCCACCTCCTCCACTCCTTCGTGGAAACGAATCAGGTTCATCCGGCTGTTCAGACCTTTGAGCAGTCGGATTATTTCTTTGGCATGACGAACAGAATCGTTCTTGCCTGCCCAACATATATACTCGAAGCTCACGCGACGCTGATGACTCCAGTCGTATTGCTTGAGGAGGGCAACGACGTCAGCAATAGACATGATTTTCTCCGCAGGCATGATAGCTGCGCGCTCTGTGGGGAAGGGGTTGTGCATTGAGATTGCCAAGTGGCACTCGCTCTCTTCGAGGAACCGTTTCATAGCGGGTACACCGACCGTAGAGACGGTAATCCTTTTGGGCGACCATGCACAGCCATACGCAGCAGTCATGATTTCCAGAGAACGGAGTACTTCATCAATATTGTCCATCGGTTCTCCTTCCCCCATATAGACGATATTAGAGAGCGGTTCACGACCGTCGGCGAGGGCTAAGGCATCTATCTCGAATATCTGATTGAGAATCTCCGCTGCCGGCAAGTGGCCATGAAAACCGAGTGTTCCGGTCATGCAGAAACGACAGCCCATCTTACATCCCGCTTGGGTGGAGACACAGAGCGTAGCGCGGTCATCCTCGGGGATATAGACTGTTTCGACGAACTGCCCGCCGACCTCAAAGAGGTATTTGCGTGTGCCATCCATGCTGACGGCTTCGCGGACGGGCGCATGGCGACCGACGGTATAAGCTGCCTTGAGTGCCTCGCGTCCCTTGAGGGAGATATTCGTCATCTCGTCTATCGTCCGCGCACGGCGCACATAGAGCCAATCCGCCAGCTGTTTGCCGGCGAACTTCTGCAGGCCGGCAGCCAACGCCACCTCCTGCAGTTCAGCCAATGTTTTACCTAAGAGAGGTTCCAATTACGAATTACGAATTACGAATTTCCTATCATCGTTACATCCATGTGCGGATAGGCGAAGGTGAAGCCCTGCGGCGGGAGTTCGGTATAGAACCGTTCCTGAAGGGCAAAGAACACGTCCCAATAATCATCAGCCCGCACCCATGCGCGCACCACGAAGGTAATATCGTTCTCATTGAGGCTCTTGAGTGCTACGAAAGGAGCCGGAATGGCGTCCATCCTATAATTGACGGTTGAGAGCTGATAAGCGGATATATTGAGTTCTTCATAGAGCGCTTTCGTATCCGTGTCGGCCTGCAGAACCCGCTTGTCTGAATTGAGGATAGCCTGAATCGCCTCTTTGCATTTCGCTGCATCAACGCCGTAGGAGACACTCACCGACCATTCCACACGTCTCAACGGACGACCGTTGTAATTATTGATTACGCCGTTGGAAAGTGCGCCGTTAGGGAGGATGACTACTCTATTATCAACCGTCAGGATCTTGGTAGCTGTTATATTGACCTCTATCACCTTACCCGAGGCACCCTGTGCCTCGATGAAATCACCGGCCTTGAAGGGTTTAAAGGCAAGCAGCATGATTCCTCCGGCGAAGTTCTGTACGGTGCCGGAGAGCGCCATACCAATCGCCATACCTCCGGCAGCCAGCAGGGCAGCGAGAGAGGTGGTGTTCACGCCTAAGGTGCTGACCGATATCACCACCAACAGGATTGTCAGAGAAATGGATACAAAGGACGAGACAAACGAAGCTATCGTCGGTTCGGTCTTACGACGGGAAAACACGCGATTGAGGATGTTTTTCACCCATCGTATAAGCAACATACCGACAACAAAAATCAGCAATGCCGCCAGTACTTTGATGCCGAACTGGAGCATTTTCTCGCCAAACATCTGCCAGAAGGTGTCGGGGTTCTCTTTGGCGAGTTCGATCATCTTCTGTGCATTGGCGCGGGCGGAATCCTGCCGCGCTTGAATCTGCTCGGCGGTGAGTGCCTGCAGAAGGATAGTCAGGAGCATGTTCATCGTTTATCGTATTCTGTCGGCGGCACGGACGAGAGCCTCATCTTTGAGGATCCACCGTGTAGCCATGATGGTTAATATCATACAAACCAAGGGGACAGAGGCAAATGGCAGTAAATGCCATTCCACATTATAAGTCAGCGTGATTTGCCAAATATAGAGCGCCAATACCCCATAATAGCCCAAACACAGCAGGGTTGAGAAAATATTAAGCCGCGCTTGCAAAAGACGCTTCTTAAAAAGGAAAATATCCACGAGTGCCAGCAGCGGAATCAGGACGGTTGTCAACTGCAGTCCCCATAAGCCCGGCAAAATAATGTCCGTCGGTTCGCCGATATCGCTTCCCATACAAATCGCATTGAGTGTATATTCCTCAAATGTGTCCGCGCCTTCGGGCGACACGAACTGAACCACCGGCAGCCAGATGAGCATGATGCCCAAAATCACCACTGCCAACAGGTATAAAGTTTGAATTCTCTGTATCATCTTTCAATTTTCAATTTTCAATTTTCAACTTTCATCGCTTCCTCAAGTGAAGCGCATTTATCGCCATGGGCGTTGACCCATCCTATCTGTCGGGCGGGGTTACCGACCATCAGGGCGTAAGGCGGCACATCCTTTGTCACCACCGAACCG
>CAJOCN010000046.1 GCA_905233255.1 Paludibacteraceae bacterium | reverse complement strand
GTTCTTCGACGACCAGAAGATCATCGCTATGCGTGAGATGATTCTCGCCAAGGACAGCGAGGGCCGCGAGAAAGCACTGGCTAAACTGCTGCCGTACCAGAAAGCAGACTTCAAGGGTATTCTGGAGGCGATGGACGGACTGCCTGTGAACATCCGTCTGCTCGACCCGCCTTTGCACGAATTCGTTCCGCATGATCTGAAGGGACAAGAGCAGATGGCAAAAGAGATGGGCGTTTCCGTAGAGGAGATCCAGACACGTGTTGCTCAGTTGGCAGAGAACAACCCGATGCTCGGTCACCGTGGTTGCCGTTTGGGTATCACCTTCCCGGAGATCACCGCTATGCAGACCCGCGCTATCCTCTCCGCCGCTTGCGAACTGAAGAAGGAGGGCAAGAACCCGATGCCGGAGATCATGGTGCCGCTGATTGGTATTCTCTATGAGCTCAAACAGCAGAAAGAGATCATCCAGCGCGTAGCAAAAGAAGTGTTCGCTGAGTATGGCGTTGAGGTAGAGTTCGAGATCGGTACAATGATCGAGATCCCGCGTGCAGCACTGACTGCAGACCGCATCGCTACGGAAGCTCAGTACTTCTCCTTCGGTACCAACGACTTGACCCAGATGACCTTCGGTTACAGCCGCGACGACATCGCTTCGTTCCTGCCGGTTTACCTCGAGAAGAAGATTCTGAAAGTCGATCCGTTCCAGGTTCTCGACCAGAACGGTGTAGGTCAGTTGATCAAGATGGCGGTAGAGAAAGGTCGTGCCGTTCGTCCGGGACTCCGTACAGGTATCTGCGGTGAGCACGGCGGCGAGCCTTCCAGCGTCAAGTTCTGTGCTCGTGTCGGCATGAACTACGCGTCCTGCTCACCCTTCCGCGTCCCCATCGCCCGTCTGGCAGCTGCTCAAGCAGCAGTAGAAGACGAAGCGTAAAACCTCTCCCCTGCCCTCTCCTTAGGAGAGGGAGTAAGGATAAAAACAACGCACTCCCGAATGAGAGTGCGTTGTTTTTTAGACATAAATGGCGAATAACTGATTAAAAATGTGTAAAAATATCTTGAAATTTGCATAATCCAAAAAAAAGCAGTACCTTTGTATCATGAAACAAAAGGAAGAATCATTTGCTCCGATGTGGGATCTGAATCCCCTGTGGAAATCGCTGACCGATGACCAGAAAAAAGAGGTGGCAGAGAAAGTGGAATTGATCCATTACGCCAAGAATGAAGTCATCCATAACGATGGCGATGAATCGGAGTATGTATGGATGTTGCTGCAGGGCAAGGTGCGCATCTACAAAGAAGGCATCGGCCAACGTCAGCAAATCATCCGTCTGCTCAAACCATACGATATATTCGGTTATCGCGCGTGCACTGTAAACGAGCCTTATAACTCATCGGCGAGTGCTTTTGAGCCATGTAAATTGTATCGTCTCGACCGAGAATCGTTCAATAGACTGATTCAGAAAAACGGCGCTCTGTGCTATCAGGTAATGCTGATGATGGCCAAGGACCTTGCCTTCTCTGAGATCCAGACGGTCAACCTGACCCAGAAACATATCCGCGGGCGGCTGGCAGAGTCGTTGTTACTGCTCCTCAAGAACTACGGTTATGAGGAAGACGGCCGGACCTTGGCGATGTTATTGCCCCGCGAGGACTTAGCTAACATGAGCAACATGACCACCAGCAACGCCATCCGCACTCTTAGCCAGTTCGCACAAGAAGGTATTCTGGAAATCGACGGACGGCACATTAAGTTTCTGGACGAACACGCCTTGGAAAAAATATCGCGACTCGGTTGAGCCGCGATTTTTTAATCCATCATATTTCCCATATTTGAGGATAGTTGTACCATTTTGTCATAGTCCTCGGGCGAGAGGTCGTAGAAATAATAGTTTCTGGGGTCAATGGGTCTCCCCTGGTAATGCACCTCATAATGGAGGTGCGGTCCGGTCGATTTGCCGGTGTTTCCGACGAGCGCAATAACATCTCCGCGTTTCACCTTCTGTCCCACTCTGACGAGCCGTTTGGAGCAGTGAGCGTAGCGCGTAGCATAGCCAAAACCATGATCTATCTCGAGTGTCTCTCCATATCCCTGCCGCCAACCGGAGTACACCACCGTACCGTTTCCCGTAGCGTAGATATCCGTGCCTACCGGCGCCGAGAAGTCCATTCCCTCATGGAAACGGCGGACATGGTAAACCGGATCGACACGCCAACCGTAACCGGAAGCCATGCGCTTGAGGTCCTTGTTCAGCACAGGCTGAATAGCCGGAATATTCTCCATGCGAACCTCCTGTTTTTTCGCTAACTCCACTATCTCGTCGTACGACCGCGCCTGAACATAGAGTTCCTTCTCCAGAATATCCACCTTCCGCCGGATATCCGCAGCAAGTTGGGTATTGGTCATGCGAGCAAGCGAATCGTAGTATGAGACCTGCTGCGAGGCGCCCATACGTGCGGACAGCGGAATAGGCTCCGCGCCTAACATGGCGCGGTAGAGGTTATCGTCACGCTGTGAGAGGTCGGACATCACAATCTGCATCTGATCCACCTGCTTCTCCATCACATTGAGCTGCGCCTGAAGGTTCTTGTTATACTGCATGAGCGAAGCCTCCCGAGGAGAGGGGAAGAAATATAGGAAGGTGTAGAAGAATACCACTCCCAAACAAATACCTCCGATAATATATCCTCCGGAGCGGCGGAGCCAATACCGAAAGCCGTGTTCAATACGCTCCAATTGCAGCGTCTCCGGGTTAATACGATATTTCTTTGACATAAAGCAATTTACGATTTGTTCATTTACTATTTGGTCATTTATTTCTTATACCAGAAAAAGTACTGGTTTTGTTGTTTTTTCTCTTCAGGCGTGCGCGCGACATATACAGATTCGCGCGTGTATGGATTGATGCCGGTGTAGAACATGGTAGTGGAGAGGGTCATCGGCGTTGGCGTAAAGTCCTGTACCTGCTCCGGACGGTAATGCATCTTCTTCGTCTCCTCGGCCAGGTGACGCATATCACTCTTGGTACAACCGGGGTGAGAGGAAATGAAGTACGGGATCAGCTGCTGGTTCAGTCCCGCCTCTTTGTTAATACGCAGGAACAGCTCCCTGAACCGCAGGTAGTTTGCCCAGTTGGGCTTTCGCATGATATGCAATACAGCATCCGATGAGTGTTCCGGCGCCACTTTGAGCCGCCCGGAGACATGCCGGGTAATCAGTTGGCGGGCATATTCCTCACTCATGAGGTCGTACCGGATACCCGATCCCACAAAAGCGTGCTTGATATACGGCAGTCTGTCCACCGTCCGGTAAATATCTATCAGCGGTCCGAAATCGCGGTTGAGGTTCTTGCATATTGCAGGTTGCAGACAGGACGGGCGCGCACATTTCTCGCAAATGGAGCGGTCCTTGCCATGCATCTGATACATATTGGCGGACGGTCCGCCGAGGTCTGAGATGATGCCATGCCAGTCCGGCAGTCTGCTCAACCGCTCTATCTGGCGGAGGATAGAGTCCTTTGATCGCGAGACGATCTGCTTACCCTGATGCGCAGAGATTGTGCAGAACGAGCACCCGCCAAAACAACCTCTGTGCATACAAACCGACCACTTGATCATATCATAGGCAGGAATGCGTTTGTCCCTGTATTTAGGATGCGGAGTGTATTGGAAAGGCAGGTCATAGATGGCATCGAGTTGCTCGGTCGTCATAGGCAGATAGGACGGATTGACCACTACGTACCGGTTTCCTACCGGCTGTACAAGGGTCGTTTGGTGGATCTTATTGGACTCTATCTCCATGAGGCGGAAGTTCTCCGCGTGCTTGCGTTTGTCCCGTAGCGCCTCTTCATGGCTCGCAAGCATGATGGCGGAATCAGGGATCTCCCGCCTGTCAGTCGTCAGGAACGCCGTCTGGGGAATGTCATGTGGCACTCCATTATTAATTTCTAATTTTTCATTTTTTATTTTATCTGCTATCTCCGTCATGGCCTGTTCCCCCATTCCATAGACCAAGAGGTCCGCACCGCTGTCCACAAGGATAGACGGCATCAACTTGTCCTGCCAATAGTCATAATGAGTCAGCCTTCGCATGGACGCCTCTATTCCGCCGATAACAACCGGCACGTCGGGATAGAGTTGCTTGAGAATACGGCAATAGGTAATGGTGCAGTAATCGGGGCGCGCCCCTGCCCTTCCCTCCGGCGTATAGGCATCATCGGAACGCTTGCGCTTAGCCGCCGTATAATGGTTCACCATCGAGTCCATCGAACCGGCAGATACTGCGAAGTAAAGCCGGGGACGACCGAATTTCTTGAAATCCCTGTAATCGCCATGCCAGTCCGGTTGCGGCACGATAGCCACGCGATAACCCGCCGCCTCCAGCACACGGCCTAAGACGGCAGCACCAAACGAAGGATGGTCGATATACGCGTCTCCCGAGAAGAAGACTATGTCCACCTCATCCCAACCCCGCAACTCCATTTCCTTCCGAGTGGTTGGCAAATATGCTTTAAGATCGTACTCCAATTGATTATTGATGATTTAGTCGATCTGGAGATCGAGTTTCTCCTTCATTACTGTTAATGCCGGATTTTGTTCAGCCATGAGCGCAAACTTCTCCTCTGCGGTAAAGGCCATCTGTTCCTGGCTGAATTCCGCTTGCACGACACGGATCTGCAGGTCGGTGTTGTGCAGCGTACGCCGGAGTTGCGTCAGCAATCCGGGCAAAGCTTTTTTTACCTCCTGCATCTGCCACGGATTGGGCATTTGTATCTCCGCCGTAGTTTGGTCAATCCGCTTCGGCATATAGCTCTCAATCAGTTGTTTAAGACGCAATTCACCCGTGTGGGTTGCCGCCAGACCAACCCACGCGTCTCTGAGTTGGTCATCCGTAAAAGGGCGGTTCTGCTCCTCCGGGGCCGTAGGTTGTGCAGATGCCGAATCGGCTGGTTTGGCTTCTTTCTTGAGTCCGAAGCCAAGAGAAACCTTCGGGATCTTAGGCATTGTGGGGGTACTGGGAGTAGTACTAGGGGCAGCAGCGATAGTTGGGGCTGTAGTAGTAGGAGGAGTAGCGACCGGCGCAGGTTTAGCTGCAGGTGCGGGCTTTGGCGCCGCCTGCGGGACAGTCGCCTGCGGAACAGCCTCCTGCACACCGAGCCGGCAGAGTTTAATAAGCGCGAGCTCAACCGTCAGACGTTTGTTACGCGCCGTACGGTAGTTGATGTCACAGGTATTGAGGACATCGAGCGCCTGGTATATCCAGATAGGCGAACATAGCTGCGCCTGCTGGCCATAACGTGCACGGATAGACTCACTCGTCTCGAGTAGCGGAAGAGTCTGCGCATCTTTCGATACCAATACATCGCGCAAGTGCTGCGCCAAGCCGGTGATGAAATGTCCCGCATCGAAGCCATGATTGATTACCTCATTCAGAAGTAACATAGCCGCTGAGACATCGTGGCGGAGGGCATTTTCCACCATTGAGAAATAGTAGTCCGAGTTGAGCACATTGAGTACGGCGATCGTTTGCTCATACGTGATCGTATTTCCGCAGAAAGCCACGAGTTGGTCAAAGATTGAGAGTGCATCTCGCATACCACCATCGGCTTTCTGGGCTACCACATTGAGTGCCTCCTCGGAGACGGTGATTCCTTCGTTCTTTGCTACTTTCTGGAGATAGGCAATCGTGTCCTGCACCGTAATACGGTTCAGGTCATAGACCTGGCAACGGCTTAGGATGGTCGGTATGACCTTGTGTTTCTCGGTCGTAGCGAGGATGAAGATCGCATATGAGGGTGGTTCCTCAAGGGTCTTGAGCAAGGCGTTGAATGCGCCGGCAGAGAGCATGTGCACCTCGTCGATGATATAGACGGAGTACTTGCCAATCTGCGGCGGGATTCGAACCTGATCGATAAGCGCACGAATGTCCTCCACGGAGTTGTTGGACGCCGCATCGAGCTCATGGATATTAAACGACCTCTGCTCATTGAACGCCTTGCACGACTCGCACTCGTTACATGCGTCATACCCGTTTTGCGGGTTCAAGCAGTTAATGGTCTTTGCGAAAATACGGGCGCAGGTGGTTTTTCCTACTCCTCGAGGCCCACAGAACAGGTACGCATGTGCCAGATGGTTCTGACGGATTGCGTTCTGCAAAGTCTGCGTCAGTGCCTCTTGACCGATGACGGACTCAAAGGTCTGTGGCCTGTATTTTCGCGCAGATACAATGTAATCACTCATAATATTGATGTATTATTTATATGCTATGCTGTAGATATAGTTTTCTTTCTCTATCGTTTCTATTTTGTATAACGGGTTCTGCAACACCGTCTTCAGTTGCTCAAAAGAGAAAATCCCTACTCCCTGAGCTTTGACAATCGCCTCTTTCTGCGTCCAGAGACGCGTAAACACGCGTGCCGGCTCTGCAGCGGATGCAATACGGCTCTGTTCCTCCTCATTCATTACGCGCGCAATGAGTTCCTGATCCACCCGGCGTATACCCTCTATGTCTATCCCAATCGGTTCCTCATCATCTACCGCCACGGCGATTCCCTCCTTGCAATGAGAGATCGAGAAGTGCGGTCCTTCCGGCAGGAACGGTTTGCCATGCTCATTGTATTCAAAATTCCGACACCAAATCAGAGGTATATAGGTATTTTGTGCTACTTTGGTGCTATTACCAGCTATCTCCTGTAGCATCAACCAACTCTTGAGGCAACAAAACTGCCCGAGCGTATGTTTGTATTTGAGCGCCTGCTCGCGCCGCTGTACAGAAACAAGCGGTAACATGCGTTGCACCTCCGCATCCGTGCACTCCTCCATATAATCAAAAACCGTCACTCTCATCGCTGCTCTGCATCTTTATGCGCATACACTTTCCAATAAATAACCGGCAAACAAGTAACCGTCAGCGGGAGTGTCAGTATGGTACCGAAACAAATCACCACGCCCATTGGCATCCAGAGACTCGTAGCCGCAATGATCATCGGCAAGACACCCAGCGCCGTTGTGGCGGAGGTGAGGAAGACAGGTCTCATTCGCCGTAACCCGGCATGGAAAGCCGCCTCGCGGTAGGTCAAATGTTTATATTTACGGCTATCCTCTGCATACTCGTACATCATAATCGCATTGCGCACAATGATGCCGATAAGACTGACGATACCTAAGACAGCCGTAATGGAAATATCCAATCCGAAGATTGCCAGTCCGCTCATGGCGCCGAAGAGACAAAGGATCGCGCTAGAGAGCGTGAGAAGCGCCAAACCGATCTTACCAAAATGGTACAACAGCAAAACCAACATAACGGCAAGAGCTGCTACGACAGACCATAAGATTTGAGGGACGAGCATGTCGTTGAGTTCCGTCAAGCCTCCGTACTTAATACTTACGCCGGCGGGCAGATCCGTGAGATGCGTATCAATCCATTCTTTCACTTTCGCTTGCGCAGAAACCTGACTGGTCGTTCCCCGAAGATCTGCACCGATGGTGATTGTTTTCACTGCATTCCTGTGCTCCAGATAAGTATGGTGCCATCCGGGTTCTATGTCTGCCACCTGACGGAGTGGCACCCAAACACCCGGAATAGCTGTCGGTATAGGTAGTGCACCGAGCGAGGTGGCGTCCATTGACTCTACTCCGGCGGTATAAAGCACTACCGGCACACCGTAACTACCCTCATAAAGCGTGGTAATGGTAGCACCTTGCGAAGCCTGACGGAGGTAGAGAGAGAGTTGCGTCTCAGTTATTCCCAGTCGCGTTGCTTCGTCCGGCTTGAGCACAACGCGCGTGGACGAAGCCGTATTATCATAATTGCTATGCACCCATTGTAACTCGGGTTGTTGCACCATGAAGTGCAGAATACTATCCGCATAGAACGCCAAGTCCTCCCATCGTTCTCCCTGCACACGAACCTCCAGCGGATTCTTGGCCGCCTGATAATCCAGTTGTTTGAACCGGGCGTAGGCGTTCGGGAAATAGTTCTCGTACCGTCCGCTATACTCCTTCAGCAATTGGCTTGTCGCTTTACTGGAAGCGGAATTGACAATAAGTTGTGCATAATTAGGAGCCGGAGTCTGGGGCGTGTATGTTGCGTGGAAACGCGGCGATGCCTGACCGACGAACGACGTAACGGAGAGTACCCTTTCATCCAGCCGTAGCATCCGGGATAGCGAGTCTGCTACTGCTCCCGTCTCCTCTAAGGATGCTCCTTCACGCACATGGATTTCTACAGCAAAGAACTCGCGCTCGGCCTTCGGCAGCAACTGCAGATTGAGTGGACCGACAAGCAACACCACCCCCACAATCGTCGTTGCGCCGATAAGGAAATAGACGATTGCCGGATGATTAAAACAGGCGGTTAGGAGACGTTTGTAGCCGTCTTGCAGCCATGTAAAGAACTTATTCTGCGCCCGTTCAAGTAGGTTGTAGTCCTCGGGCTTACGCTCCTTGATAAAGCGAAAAGCAAGGAACGGAGTGATCCAAGTAGCATAGAATATACTGGCCACTAATGCAAAGAGCACTGCCCACGGGAAAAGTTGCACGAACTCACCCAATGGCCCCGTGATAATACGCGTCATCGGGAAGAACATACCCGAGATTGCCATGGTAGCAAGAGACATCGGCACAAAGAGCAGGCTCGTGCTCACTACCGCCGAGTACCATCGGGAATGGCGGCGCTCCAATAGGTTTGTATAGCCATCAATGACAATTACGGAGTCATCCACTATCATTCCTAACACAAAGATCAGCGCCGCAAGCGTTACAGTATTCAGTTCAATCCCGGTGATATACATTAATCCGATGCATATTGCCGTACAGATTGGCACACCTGTAGAAGCAACCAGAGCCGTACGGAGCGGGAAGAGAATAAGCATTACTGCGATGACCACTATAATAGAAATCAGTATGTCGCGCATGAAAGAAAGTACCGAATCATCTACCACTTTGGGTTGATCCGTAATCCGATGGAAATGTATATCCGGCGGCAGAAGAGCGGCGCCTTGGGCCAGTTGGCGATCCACTTCCTCACCAAACGCCACAATATTATTCCCCGGTACCATCTCCATATTGAGGATAAGACAGGTCTTGCCGTTATACTCTACGTACTGCCTGGGTTTCTGGTATCGGCGGCTGATAGTAGCTATGTCTTTGAGTCGGATAACAGATCCCGTCAATGCGTCTGACCACACAATCTGCTCCTGCATCTCATACTCCGACTGATAAGGAATAACGACCTGCAGTGCACCCTGCGCGTCGTTTTCGCCTCCTATCGTGCGTAGCCCTTGCAGCGCAAACTGCGCTTGCAGCGCCGTAGGATTAATGCCATACTTGGAGAGGCTCTCAGCATCTATGGTAATAGCAATCTCTTCAGTCTGCTGCCCCATTATACGCAGTTTACCCATCTCGGGAATCGCACGGAGATGAGTACAGATTTGTTTAGCATATTCCTCCAACTCGCGTGGACTACGCTCGTCACTCTCTATGGCAATAAGCAGAGAGGAAGTATTTCCAAAATCATCAATCAGCACCGTTTGCAGCACGCCGGCGGGCATCTTCGTCTTCTGCAGAATCGGCAGTCCTGCGCGTATTTTTGTCCACGCGGAGTTGTCATCGCGCAGATCCATGCGGAGCATTACGTAGACATAAGCTATACCGTCATGGCTCTCGCTGAAGGTAAGCGATTTATCAACGGTCTCGAAGGAATTGATATAATCCTCAAGAGGGATAGTGACCTGCTGCTCCACCTCCTCAGCAGTGGCACCCGGATAGAGTGCGACGACCAAGCCCTGACGGATAGTGAACTGCGGGAACTCATCCTTGTTCATCTTTGGCAAGGACCAGATACCGAAGACCATTAACACCAGAAAGAGTGCCATCACGATGCCGTGATGCTTCATCGCCGATTCTATGTGCTTACTCGTTTTCAATGATGCAGTTGTTGTATAGTTTCTGATACCCCTCGGTAATAAGTGTGTCGCCTGTTTGGAGTCCGGCAAGGACTCGCACTCCATCGGCTTGATAGCCTTCTACCGTGATAATCCGGCGAGCAGCCTTTCCCTTTTCCACCACCCAGACAGAGTGTCCCTCCGGTTTTAATAGCACGCATTTGGCCGGTATTACAATATGTTCATTGGCGGTGGTTTGCACCGATTGCATTTGTACCTTAGCTACCATACCGGACCGCAACACCTCTGTTCCGCCGTCAATGGCAGCTACCACGTTATAGGTATGAGTCACTGGATTGGCGGACGCACTCCTCTCCGTAATATGGATGGGGTAAGTAGCCCTTACTGCCGCACACTCCACTGTGCCATTTATTCCTTCATCCGTCAGACCGTTAATCTCTCCTTCCGGAACCGTGAATCGTACGCAGAACCCCGACACATCGAGGATAGAGCACAATTGCGTACCAGGTATAACAGTTTGTCCTTTCTCTGCTTCCAGATTGCTTATTATTCCATCGCAAGGCGCAATGAGAGTACATTCTTTCAGTTGCTGTTTAGCAGCCTCATAAAGCGATTTAGCCTGAGTGTACTGGGATTCTATCTCTACCATCTTCTGATCCGATACTACACCCTTTTGGTGTACTTTGGACGCACGGTTATGACCGTCCTTGGCATGTTTATAAGCAGCCTCTGCGCCCTTCAGTGCGTTCAGCGCCTGAGTATTATCGACAGAGAGGATGGTTTGTCCTTTGCGTACATGATCGCCGTTTTTCACATCCACAGATACTATTCTGCCGGTGGTCTGCAACGCCAGAGGCGTTTCATGTATCGGCTCTATCGTACCTACATAACGCGAGGTTGGCAGGGCTACTTGCGGAGTAATGACCATAGTCTTAACCCGCATGGGAGTCTGCTCTTGATGCTCACCGGTTCGCGCTCCGCATGACGATAGCGCTAATACTACTCCCGCTATTATCCAAGATTTAATATGCATGGTTTATATTCGTTTTTTCCATTCAAGAGATAGATATACGGATCGCGCTATAAGATGCGCGAAATACCCTATATATAATGCTTGCGGACCTACAAACCGGTACGTAGTTGCATACCCAACCACGAAGCCGATGGCCGCCCAAATCATCGAATTACGAATCTGCACGCCTGCCGTTGCCCCGATAAAAACACCATCCCACATAAACGCCAACGTACTGATAATCGGCATGGCAATCAACCACCCGATATATTTCATGGAAGCGCTAATAACCTCCTGATCACTGGTGAGCAATTCCATACTGCCTCTGCCCCAAAGAGCGTAAATAGCCGTAAAAATCAGCCCTACGCCTAATGCCCAATAAAAGAGCGCGCGGACTACCTTATTGAGGCCCGTCCGCCAAGCCTCTGTCTCTTCTCGCTGCCCAAATTCCTTGCCTACCAGTGCTTCGCCGGCATAAGCAAAACCATCTACAAAGAAGGAGAAGAACATAAACAATTTCATTAATATACTGCTTACCGCCAGCTCTGTATCACCATAGTGACTCGCGAGCGAGGTATAACCCACATATACGACCATAAAACAGAGCGAACGGATAAAGAGATTGCTGTTAAGAACCATCATCCGCTTCATCTTCGTCCAGCGGAGCGTAGCCTTGAGTTCCTCCATGTGGCGAAGGATACTCATTTCCGGATAGCGGATAAAGAAGATGGCGAGCGCAAGGATAAGGCCCGTGTATTGGGCAATCAGTGTACCCCACGCTACGCCTACTACGCCGAGCGGCGTATAGACTGCAAGTACATAACTCGCAGCCATGTTCACTACATTGACCATAATATCCACCGCCATCGGACTTTTCGTGTCCTGCATGCCGATGAACCATCCCTTGAAAGTGAAGAGGCAGAGCGTAGCCGGTGCTGCCCAGATACGCACATAGAAATACCGCCGCGCGATAGATGCCACCTCTGCCGAGCAAGGTACTACGGCTAACACAGCCGTCACGAAGAACCACTGGATAGCCCAGATGCAGAAAGCGGCGCACAATGCCACAAAGACGCTTCTCGTCAGTATCTTGCGGCACTCATCCGGTTGTCCTGCGCCGTAGGCTTGAGCAGTCAAACCGCTCGTGCCTACGCGCAAGAAACCGAAATTCCAGTACAACAAATCAAAGAGCATAGTACCGATAGCGATACCGCCGATAGCGGCTGCATCGCTCAGGTGACCCACGATAGCTGTATCCACGATACCTACCAGAGGAATCGTGATATTAGCCAGAATACTGGGTATCGCCAAGCGTAATATGTCTTTGTTCGTACTCGTCATTACGTAATTACGAGATTACGTTATAAAAATAAGAGAATCATCAACTGTCCCGTCAGCACACGCAGGAACATAGTCAACGGATATACCGTCGAGTAAGCCACTGCGGCGCGGTCGTTAGACGAACTCTGCGAGGTAGCGTAAGCCAATGCAGGCGGATCGGTTGTCGAGCCGGCTATCAGACCCATCAGGGTGAAATAGTCGAGCTTCATCCATTTGCGGCCTACTATACCGATGAGGATGAGCGGCAGGAGCGTGATTATCACGCCATAGCCAATCCATACATAACCACCGCCGACGAGAGTCGGGATAAAAGTCTTACCGGCGCCAAAACCAACGGACGCCAAGAAGAGCGATATACCGATCTCACGGATCATGAGGTTAGCCGAAGTGGTGGTATAAGTGACAAGATGCCACTTGGTACCAAAGGCTCCCATAAGGATAGCGATAATCAGCGAACCACCGGCTATACCGAGTTTGAAGGGTTGCGACAAACCGAGCCTAACGCTACGCCCAGAAGGATTCCGAAGAAGAGGGACGCCAGGTTAGGTGCATCCAACTTCTTTGCGGAGTTACCAAAAGCCTTGGCAATACGTTCCACCGCCTCTTTCTCGCCTACAACAGTCAGACGATCGCCTAACTGCAGACGAAGATCTGATGTAGCTAACAGTTCAATACCGGCGCGGCGTACGCGGGTGATAGTAATATGGAAGGCGTCACGCACCTTGAGGTCACTTATCTGTTTACCGTTGATTTTATCCTTGGTAACAACGATATGCTGGCTCACAAGGTGGACATCTTTCTCTTTCTCCTCCCATTTGATATCAGCTTTTTCGCCGAGCAGGAAGACGGTGCGTTCGTTCTTCTTATCCGTCACGAGGCGCACTTGGTCACCCACATGAAGAAGCGTTTCTGCGTCCGGCATGAACTCATTACCGTCTTTGTCCAAGACGCGGGAAACAACGATCGTCACGTGGGTCAGCAGACCTAAGTCACGCACATGAAGTCCCTCTATCTGCGGGTTAGTCAACTTCATGTCATAATGCTCCACTTGCTGCGCTTCACCTTTCTCCTTGGATACCTGCTCTTCCTCATTCTCCATCTTGATGCGGAACACCCAGCGGATGAGCATCATGGAGAACAGGATTCCTACCACACCAAGCGGGTACGCCATGGCATAACCGGAGGCGATATTCGGATTCGATACACCCGTCAGATCCTGGAAGGTCTGCTGCGCGGCACCCAGTCCCGGTGTGTTGGTCACAGCGCCAAAGAGCACGCCCGTCATGACCGCTATGTCTTCACCACTCAACAGATGGATCACATAAGCTGTAGCGCACCCCAAGAGGACGATGCTTGCTGCCAGCATATTCAGTTTCACCCCGCCTTTACCAAAAGACGAGAAGAAACCCGGACCGACCTGCAAGCCGATTGAATACACAAAAAGAATGAGTCCCAGATCCTTGGCAAACGACTCGACCATGGGGTCGAGCGTCATGCCAAAGTGACTGCACGCAATCGCGCAGAAGAGGATCCAGGTGATGCCGAGGGTAATCCCCTTGAACTTGAGTTTCGCGCCCAAGAAGATACCCGTAGCAATCGCCAGAGTGAGCACAAAAATCGAGTGTGCTATCCCGGTACCAAAAAATAAACTACTAAACCAATCCATTATATATTAAAAATGTTTCAAATCACCACCGGGTGCAAGTGCTATGCATCTGCTATGCGAGTGCTATGCAAGTGCTTTGCACAAAGCACCCGGCGAATGTTTTATTTCACCTCTTGTCCAAAAATGCTGTACTCTTTCTCGCCGCGTACGATGATTACCTGACCGTCACGGATGATCTTAACGGCTTTCACTGCCTCACCCGCTTGGATATTATCTACGCCTTGTGGCTCTTCACCGGCCTTGAAACCGAAACCACCACGGGCATTGGCCTTACGAACAGTTATTCCTGCATCTTCAGGGAACACCTCATCTTTAAGTTTTGAACCCAACATCAGTTCTGCATTGCCGTTCTGAGCCTCTACGAGATAAATGCCTTCGTCTTCGATATTTCCCAGATCACATACTGCTTGCGTAGCATCAGCCTTAGCCGTTGCAGCCCATGCGCCGAGGGTGTGTTCCATGGTGTAAACAGCAGCCTGCTCTGCCGTCAGGACGGTCTCAATGTCACGCGTAGCATTACCGGACTTCGTATCAACGAAGGTTACCACATTGTTTGCCGGAGTCAGCACAGTACCGTCAGCCGAGTGCGTGTTGTACTCGCCGAACTGAGGCCATGCATTTGCATTCATCAACTCTTTAGTCCAACGAGCAATCTTACCATCACCACTCTCGAAACCGAACTGACCTGCGCTGTAATCTACTAATGTATTGAGGAAGGCTACACTCGGTGTGTTGTTCCAGGCACGACCCATAGATACAGTCGGGCACTCGCTCTTCACCGTACAGCCCTCAAACACATAGCCCTTATCCGTTGCAGGACCATTGTTGGCTGTCAACGCGTCGCTGCCACCACCATTCGAGCTACGTTTCTCGCAGTACAGCAAGTTGTTCTTGAAATATACACTACCGTCACCGCAGATGAAGTCCACCGTTCCGTGGATCTCGCAATCCTCGAAGTACTTCAGCGCACCTTGCAGGTTGCTGTAGTACGTATCCTGATAGCTCAACAGACGCACATTCTTGCAAACGGTCTGTGTTCCCTGATCCCACAGAGCCACAGCTCGACCGTTATCGTTCTTGTAATAATCCAGCGCATTCTGGAGCGTTAGATCCTGGAGATACGTGTTCTTCACGTTCTTGTTAATCTTGATAGTAGCAGTTTTGTCGATACTCTCTTTCGATGCATCAGGTGCATTCTTGATAATCGTACCTTCCATCGACTGACCGATGATGGAAATATTATCCTTGCTGATAGTAGTCAAGCAAGTCTCGCCCAGATCGTACGTGCCGTTCGGCAGGAAGATCTTATCGCCGCTCTCTGCTTGAACCAGTGCTAACAGGAAGCAAGCCACATCGCCTGCAGGAACCATGAAGTAACCCGTTGCCTCGTCTTTCTCCAAGAAATCCTGCACATTATAAACAACGATCTTGTGGATATATTGCTTAGCCGTCCAGCTCAGTGTCAGCGTAGTAGCCGAGCCGGTGTATTTGTACGAATACTCGGTTCCGTCAGGTGTAGCTGTAGCACCTTCCGTTCCGTTCTTTACAACACTGGTACGACCGATTTCGGTCTCGCCGTTGCTCAAAATTACGTTGCCGCTCTCCGAATAGGTGCAAAGTGTTACATTTACAATCGCATTGCCGGCTACCTGAATTTGGATATTGCCGTCTGCGTTGAAGTACCAGCCGTGGGTGTTATAATAACTACCGCCGTTAGTCTTTACGGTCTCATGATCCTCCGGATAGAAAATCTGAGAAGCGAAATCATAAGTCTGTACGCTTCCGATAGTAGCCACCTCGATCGGAGTCACTTTTGCCTGAATCGTGGTGTTGCCGGTGATGGCGTCGCCTTCTTGAGCTTTCTTTCCATTGGCATAGAACCATCCTCGGAACGCATTGCCTTCGCCAACAGCCGGAAGGTCATTTACGTCATAAGGGATAGTAGCCAGCGTAGCCCCCTCGTAGGTCTCAAACGAACCCAGTTTCGTGCCGTTCTGGTCTTTGTAAATCACCTCGCATGGAGTGATATCTGTTGCCTCTGCAAAGAAATAAGGCACGTATGTCTGCGAGCCCAGTTCAAAAGTCAGCGTTGCCGCATCGCCGGTATATACATACATTACGTTCTGTGCGAAGTTACCTTCCGTCTCACCGCAAGCTGCTTTGTTGCTGAAAGTGGTGAAATCCGCTCCGTTTTTCTTGATATTGATAGGGGTAGTACTGTACTGGCAAGCGCCGAACGTGAATTTCACAGGACCGTCAACCGGAACAGTAATCGTACCGCCTTGAATACCATGCTGACCGCCGTTATAGGTTGTTCCCTCTACGCTCACGCCTGTAGGCAGAATACCGCTTTCCGGCAGAAGTACCACATAAGGATTCAAGCGGAACTCAATCTTAAAGTCCGTGAACGTACGCGCTACATTCTCCACGAACTGAATTTTTTGAAGAACAGATTGTACGCTTCCTGTACGCTTGATATAAATGTTCGTGTGCTCAGCAGACAAATCTACTATTTGTGTACCCAGTTCTGCTTGTTTACCTGTAGTGGCAATTAATGTCTCTGCTTTAGGAGCATCGCCTGTCCAAGTATAAACACTCATGGACTCTTCATTAGAGCCACTACGCGGGCCGAAGGTCAGTTTCAGTTTTCCAGCCACAGCGGCCTTCGTAAAGTAAGCATAACCGCTTCCGTCCATCTTAATACCATTTAGTCCGTTATTGGAGCTCGGCGCATCTGCTACCTTGCTTGCGAAATACAAACCATTGTCAGGACTACTGCTTGGAGCTGCCTCCGTGTAATCCCACAGCAGGTCATTCGGACCTGCCATCATAGCCATGCTCATGAGAGCACCTGCCACGAAAAGTAGTGTTTTTTTCATTTGGGTTAATAATTAGTGTTGATTAAATTGTTGTTTGTTAATATTATTGATTTTGTTGATTGCTTCTTGCGCCCATGCACCTAACACGTATTTCATAGTGAGAGAGGATGGTGTTCATTCGTTTGGTCTCGCCCTTCAGGGTAAACTCCACTTCGTTCGTTTCGGGCGATACTACTCTGCCCTCTGCATCCATGGTGTTATACTCGCCGAGCCGTTCCGGCAGCGCCATCATTCCTTTTGTAGTCCAACGGCTGATATCCTTGCTCCGGAGTTCAAAGACTCCGGCAGAAAAGTCTAGGATTGTATGCAGGAACACACACTTCGGACTGCATTTCCAACTGCGTCCAAGGCTCACCACCGGGCACTCGCTTTGTACTCTGCAGTGTTCGAACACATAACCCTTGTCCTCTTTGGCGGCTCCGCTGGCGGTCAAAGCGTCACTACCGCTGCCGTCCTTGCTGCGTTTCTCGCAGTACAGCAGGCAGTTCTTGAAATACACATTCCCGTCGCCGCAGATAAAATCTACCGTGCCGTGGATCTCGCAATTCTCGAAATACTTCAGTCCGCCCGGACAGTCGCTGTAATAGGTATCCTGGTAACTCAGCAGCCGCACATTCTTGCAGATGGTCTTAGTACCCTGGTCCCAGAGCGCAACGGCGCGTCCGTTATCGTCTTTGTAGTAATCCAGTGCATTCTGTATTGTGAGGTTCTGCAGGTACGTGCCCTCTACCCTTTTGGCGATACGGAGCGTAGCAGACTTATTGATAGACTCAAACCGATAGTCCGGCGCATTCCGGATAATCACGCCGTTCATTGACTCGCCGATAATAGAGATATTATTAGCCTCAATAGCGGTTAATGCCATTTCGCCGAGATCATATACGCCGTTAGGCAGATAGATTGTCTTATCGCCCGTCTTATTCGCCTCCCGCAGCGCGCGTAAAAAGAAAGCAGTATTAACCGGAAAAGAATCCACCGGCATGGTGTTAGAATAGAAACGCAGATTTTCTTCGTCCTCCTCACAGGGCGCAGGCTGCTCGGCACTCCCGGCTACGAACTCAATCTTCTGTAGTACAATCTCTGTCTCTGCCTGGCGGGTGATATAAATATGGTTCTGCTCCGCCGTCAGGGGTACCACCATCGTGCGCAGCGTGCGCGTCTCACAAGTTGTGCCGATCAAACTGACCGCTTTTTCCTCCTCGCCCGAATATACATATACCGCGAGGGAGGCTTTGTTCATACCCGTACGCGGACCAAAGGTCAGCCGCAGGACGCCGGCGATAGGCGATTTGGTAAAACTGCACCAGCCGGAACTATTCAGTTTGATTCCCTTCAGACCGTTCTTCACGCCCTCTCCGTCATTGACAGCAGCCAAATAAGAGAGCCCGTTATCGGGGTTCTTCGTCGGCGCCGCGGCGCTATAATCCCACAGCAGATCATTCACACCCGCCATGCTCACCACGCTCGTCCAAACGGCTACTATAATCAATAACAACTTTTTCATATATTCCAATTCGGGCGCAAAGGTACAAAAAAAAAATGACATACACAATAGTGTATGCCACTTTTCTGTATTTTTGGGTATTTTTAATGCACCCGCTGCCCCATAATCGTGTACAACTGCTCGTTGACCATGATATATAGTTGCCCGTCTATCAGCATCTTGCGAACCTCTTGTTCCGCAGGCTGATTATCGATTGCCGTAGTCCTGCAGGAAGTGATATAATCGCTATAGGTTACTCCCGAACCGGTGGCATTGATGGTGACGGATGTGAAGCCAATTCCTTGCTTGGATCCATAATTGGAGGAGAAGGTCAGCGGAGAACTGCCGGTGAGTGAATTTGTATTCGTCCATACGCACTCGGCAAGTGTACTTCCGTTCGTAGCCTTGATCGTAGCAATTTGGGTATTTCCGGCTTTCACATCAAGGTTGCAGTACTGCGTGCCGCCGTAGGTACGGATATTCACTTTTATAGAACTCAGTCCCGCCAGATTGATCTCAGGAGAAGTCAGCACTTTTCCCTTGTCGAGCAACCAATAGGAGTTATTCGTATAAGTAGCGGTATTGGTCCATCCGGTCTGGTGTTCTTCGTCATACACATACACCGCCGGTTCGATATTTTCGCCTGTCGTAACTTTTGCGAAGACGGCATAGAGTGTGTCATCCGCAATAATCGCAGATATTTCTGTCACTTTCTTATACAGCACAGCAGGTGTTTGTTGGGTGGCTTGAGAGAGCGGTTGGTCCGTCCATCCGACAAACGTATTGCTTTCCTCGGAACACGAAACAGGAGTCTCCGGGAGTGCCGAAAGAGCGCGGTTGGCTATGACCGAATCGGTCTGAATAATCACTCCGTTGACCGACCAGGAGATGGCATACTTAACCACCTCGTCGGGTGTGTATACTCCGCCCTCGCAGGTGGGAGTCATCGCACTCAAATCGACGCTCTGCCCTACCTTGTTACCCCATATATATTCCACCAACTCGGGATAATCGATAAAGGGGTTGCGGTTATGCTGAATACCATAAATAGCTTGGTTACGGTCAATCTCCTTCTGGCTCACGGGGTCGTTTCTATGCCATTCTAACAGAAAAGAGAGGCTGTAAGCAGTCAGGTTGGTCGGATTAGAGGTGTACATCTTTGAGCCGTTGCCGCTATTCAGAATATTATTCCTGTACCGTGCCGCCATGTAGAAGAACGAACGTGCGAAATCACCTTTGTATTGGTCGTCCGGCTCAAATACGATGCCCACATTGGCAGTCTTTGAAGTACCTAATTTACCGAGTCCGTGGTGTTGCGGATCCTTGCTGAAGCCATTATTTGTGCCCACCACGCCATACGGAAAATTGGATCGCAGATTATTAATACGTGCGTCGGTCGGATAGACATTAAAGAGGTCGGAAACCATCGGTCCCGAGCCTAACCACGACTGACAAACAAGGTGCTCTTTGTTCCAGCCGTCGCACACGGCACTCTGCGGATGGTTCGCGTCAGCCATCATAAAACGGCAAGTGGAATACATATCCCAGAGGGTGTCGGAATAGAAATCCGTCTGTTCGTAATAAGGCTCCAAACCGGCATAGGAAATCACGTGGTGATTATCAATGATGGAGCAGAGCTCATTCAAAATAGCATCCGCATTTTTCTTTCCGTCCACACCGTCGTAATACCCTTCCGGAACAGCTGCTACGCCGGTTACGACGTTACCAAAAATGCTCACGGAGAGTGCCGCGAGCAACACAATCATAATACTCTTTCTCATTTCACTGTTCCTCAACAATGATATATAATTGTCCGTTTATCAGCACTTTACGCGCAGGACCGACAACTTCGGTATCCTCAATGCCGGTGCCTTGTTCCTCGGGGCTCTCGTTGGCGTACGGAGAATCCAGTACTGAAATTGTCACCGATTGTCCTTTCTTATTACCCCAGATATATTCTACCAACTCGGGGTAGTCGATAAAGGGGTTGCGGTTATTCTGCTTCTTGTTGCTTTTATTATACTTGACATTGCCGTAAATGACCTCATTACGGATCAACTCTTTCTCCGAAACGGGGTCTTGTCTGTGCCATTTGAGCATCAAAGCAGCAGTGTAAGCACCTAAACCATTATCGGCACTACCAAAAGCCCCACCGCTCCAGTTTGCACACACATCCGCATAACGGGTAGCCATGTAGAAATAAGTGCGCGCCAAATCACCCTTGTACTCGTCTGCCGGCTCATATACAGTGCCGGTATAGGTGATTGTACCGGTTGTCCAGTCCGAGGCGCCTAATTTGCCCGTTTCTGCACATTTCTGCGATGAGGAAGAAGAGCCCGTTGAGCATTCACCGTAGAGGAAAGATGCGCGATTTCCGTTAGCCTTGCAATCCGTAGGATACACATGGAATACATCTGAGACCATTGGAGATTGCTTATTAAACCAGCTCTGCGGAACGGTGTGTTCCCTATTCATTCCACCTCCCACACCAGAAGTATTGGACCACGATATCGGACCAGTGATAGTGAAAGCGCAATTTGTGTAAATATCCACCACGTTTTGTCCGTCGGCACCTTCTGTATCTGAATATTGCATAATAATACCTAAATCGTTATATGACACCACTGTATGTCCTTTAATAACTTCGAACAGCGCTAAGCGCAACGTATTGTCTGCCTTTCCGTTCGCGGTGGCATAATAGGTCTTGAGGTCGGTAGAGGAATCAACCTCAGCCCAACTCATGCTCGCGCAGAGTACGAGCGCAAAAATAGAAATAATGTGTTTTTTCATGATATAATTTGTCTTTCTTAATTTCTAATTTCAATGGAGCACCTCGTGCAAGATTTCGCTTACCGTCGGATGCGGGAAGACCACCTGCTTCATCTCCGCGATGGTATAGCCGTTACGCACTGCAAATGAAGCCGCGGCGATAAACTCCGAACTCGGGTTACCGATACAATGCACGCCCACAATCGTCTGGTTGCGTTTCTCCACAATCATCTTACAGAGCCCTGTTTCGCCTTCGTTCTCCGCCATAAACCGGCCGGAGAAAGTCATCGGTAGTTTATGCACCTCGTAGAATGCCTCTACTCCACCCGCTTTGGTGATTCCGTCCGGACCTTCCATTTCGGTATAGAAATCACGTACCTGTTGTTCGGTCAAGCCTACTGACGCAATCTCGGGGTTCGTATAAACAACCGACGGAATAGCGTTGTAAGCGATGCGTTGTAGCGGAATCTGCTTGAGCATTCGTCCTACAGCCACTTCGGCTTGACGGCTGGCCACATGGGCTAACATGATTTTTCCCGTTACATCGCCACAGGCATAGACGTTCGGCAGGTTCGTCTTGCAGAACTCATCGACCTTGATTGCTCCGCGCTCCATCTCCAGTTCCGTGAGCGCCTCTAAGCCTTGCAGATTAGCTCTGCGACCGACACACACAAGCACTTTCTCCGCCTCGAACCATTCGCCATTGGCTTTAACTTGGCATCCCTTCTCCTCCCGTTCAGGGGAGGTCGGGAGGGGTCTTATCTCTTCCACTTTCGTGCCGGTCAGGATATTGATACCCGCCTTGCGGTATTTGTCAAGCAGGACTTGCACCACTTCTTGGTCGAGGTTGGGAAGGATCGTCGGCATGGCTTCAATGACCGTTACCGGCACGCCTAACTCATGGTAAAGCGTAGCGAACTCCATTCCTATAACGCCGCCGCCAACGATGATAACCGATTTGGGCAGTTCGGTAGCCGCGAGTGCGTCTGTTGAATCCCACACGGCAGGATTGTCTTTGATTCCCGGTATCGGCGGTACGAAGTTCGTCGAGCCCGTGCAGATCATCAGGTTCTCCGCCTCGTAGGTCTCGCCGTTGCACTCTATGTTGACGGCTGACGGCTGATGGCTGACGACCTTTGCCGCCCCGCTCACCACGGTGCAATGCTCGTTATTGAGGCGCTGTTTGATACCTGCCACCAGTTTGCGCACGACAATCGTCTTGCGTTTCTGCATCGCTGCGTAGTCAAAGACCACGTTCTCTGCCGTCACACCGTATTTCTGGGCGTGCGTGGCGTTGTAGTATTGTTTGGCACCGTAGAGCAACGATTTGGTCGGAATACAACCTACGTTCAGACACGTTCCGCCGAGAGCGGACTGCTCAAAGAGAATAACATCGTTGCCTGCTTTGGAAGCCAACTCTGCCGCAGTATAGCCAGCAGGCCCTCCGCCTATTATTGCAAGAAAATACCTGTTCATTTTTAATTCTTCATTTTTAATTTTTAATTTTCCGCAGGAACATTCTCACCGCCTCTGCCACCATTTCTACGCAGGGCCTTTTCTCATAATACTCCGGCGTTCTCTCTGCAGGACGGGGATCCAAATCCATCTTGGCGTTGCACTGCCCTTTTGGAGCCAACCCCAACAACTCCGCGCAGATAAGCGATCCGTATTTTGCCTTGAAATCTCCGGCAAGCTGCTGTACGAACACATAGTTCGCCATCTTGCCCTCGTTGTCATGAGGCGTAGCGGAGCCATTATGCAAGCCTGCGAGCATGAACATGCCGCTGGCTGCGCCGCAAACCATACGCATCCGTCCTATTCCGCCGCCAAAAGAGGCTGCCAGACGGAGCGCTAATGACTCATCTTCTATTCCGTATAAATCCGCGCAGGAAGCGAACACCGCCTGCGAGCAGTTATATCCCTGCTTGAAGAGTTCCACCGCACGTTGCGCACGGGCTTCTATCTGTTCCTCATTCATGGTACTGTCAAATTTGCTGCAAAGATACAACAAAAAATCTAAATGTGCAAATAAAAAGCGTTTTATTTTGCTATTTGCCTTTTTTTGATGAAGAATAAGCCACAGGCGATGAGGAAATAAGCTCCCGTGAGAATCCACAGCGCAATATACTCCGTGCCGGTGGTCGCCAGCGAAGCTCCCATCGAGTTGATGTGTATAAAGCCGTGCGCGCCCCATGTGTAGGGAATCAGGTACGAGAGGTACAACCATGCGTGCGGAATCATCTCTTTGGGCCACGAGATACCCGCCATGAAAAGGAAAATCAGCGAGGTGGAGATCAAAAGGACGAGGCCGGATTCCCTGTTACGGATAAAGACGGAGACACACATCGAGAAGAAGACCACCGCCAAGATATATGGTACGATGAAGAGCAAAATATCTCCGTAAGCGCCTATATGCGGGATATCGAACAGCCGCGGCAGCAAGCCCAACAGAATAACTGCCAACGCGTAATAGACTGTGAAATAAGCTCCCGCGCGGCCGATGAGGGAGCGGAACGAATACTGGTCGAGGTTCTCCTCCCGCGCCGTGCCGCCCAGCATACAGATGCCGAAGAGAAGGGTTTGGTGGAGAATAAGCACCAACACCGCCGGAATGAGGAACGAGCCGTAGCCGCCGGTGGGCGAGAAGAGGGCTGTCTCCGAATACGGCGCGTCTTGTACCAACGCCCACGCGAACTCCTTGTCCATACCCATTTGCTCGTAGCGGTCGATCTGGATATTCCGCATGGACTCCAGCATCACCTGGTTGCAACTCAGGTAAATCGCCTTCATGTAGAGGAACGAAGACATGTCGCAATACAGCGATATATGTGCCTGCCCGAGCGGGTCCGCCAGTTGTTTCTCAAAATCCCGCGGGAAATAGATGATTCCATGCACCTTCTGGTCCTTAAGGAGTTTCTCCGCCTCCGCCATGGAGGCACAGGAATAGGTCAGTTTGATATCCGGCGAAGCATTCCATTTATGCAGGAACGCGCGGCTCTCGGGGCTGTTGCTCAGATCCACTACCGCCACAGGGACGTCCGTGATCTGTTCGTTCCAATAGACCGCCTTATAGATCAAGGGATAAGCCAACGTAGCAACGATGAAAATCACCGTCACTCCGGGGTCCTTGAAGATCCGCTTCAACTCATTTACAAATGCATGCCACATATTACTTCAAAGGATAATTCATATATACCAGCGCCCTGTGCAGACGCGGAGCGACACAGAGGGACGCCAACATAAATCCCGTAAGGGCTAACATGTACGGCAGACTGTTCTCAATGGGCGCCGCCATGAGCGCTTCGTTGACATAAATCAGATAATAGTGCCGCAGGGGTTCCATATACGAGAGTGCCTTGAAAGGCGGTAACATCGCCATCTGCGGGTACGTGAAGCCGGAGAGCGAAAAGCCCAACATGGAGTAGAGCGCACCAATCGACAGTGCGTCACGGAGCGTCGGCAGCAAACCGATCATCGTTATGCCAAGAGCCTCCATGGCGAAGATGAAAAGCATCAATCCGAACAACAACCGCGCGTGACTGCCATAGACAGGGAAACCGGCAAAACGGAACAAAATCACATAGCACCCTATACCCAACACCAGATAGATGACCGTATAAGGAATCAACTTGCCGATCATCGCCACCGTATAGTTGCCTCCCGCGGCACGAAGCCAGGCATGCGAGGTGCGAGCCTTGAGTTCAAAACCGATGGCAAAGATGGTGAGCATCATACAGATGAGCCCTAATATACCCGGCAGAATAGTGCTGACCAAATAGACGGAGTAATTGCCCCACGGATTGGCGACCATGTGCCCCTCGATCGTCAGCGGCTGAATACGGTGCATGATCACGTCGTCCGGCAGACCTTTCTTGCGGAGCACCTCTCTCTGGAATGCTCCGGAGGTGAGGTTCACCATCGTCAGCATCTGTTTGTACGCCGTGTTGCCGCCCACCGTATAGGCGTTCGTCACATAGAAATCCATCTTCGGACGCTTGAAGTCCACGAGCTTGCAGTAGAAATCAGACGGAATGACGAATATACCATACACCTTGCCCTGCTGCATGGCTTCGCGCGCTTCGGGATAGGAATTAGTGATGAGTTGTATATCGACAGAAGGGGTCGCCTGCATCTCATGAATGAGCCTGCGGGAGATGGTCGTCTGGTCCAGATCGACCACTGCCACCGGCATTTTTTCCGCGCTGCCACCTCGCATGAGCGTCAGGAAGAAGAAGGTCGAGAGCAACATGACTCCCACCGATGCAAACATATACAACGGCCGCGCGAACATCATATGCAGTTCACGCTTCAGCACACGCCAAATATTGATGAATACGTATTTCATTCCGCAACCAGCGCCGTCATGCCCGGACGCAGATTAGGGATAGTCACCGTAGGACGGCATTTGACATCAAACGTACGGACATCATAGCCACCGTTCTGTTTGGTGGAACGCCAGGTGGCATAAGTGCCCATCGACTTGATATGGGTGACAGTCAGCGGGTACTTGACGTTATTACCGAGTGCCGGAATAGTCACCTCCACTACGCTACCCATCGGGAAAAGGTACAACATGTCTTCACGGACTGCAAACGTGAACCACACATCATTTAGGTCTACGATGGACATCACAGGACTACCCTGCCCCACCAACTCTCCCACTTTCGGGAAGAGTTCGGATACCTCGCCGTCACAGGGCGACAGGAGGTATTTCTCCGCCTCTGCGGCAGCTACCTCTTGCAAGATTCCATCCACGCGTGCCACCTGTGCCTCGGCAGCGGCTTTGTCTTCCTCACGGGCTCCGGAGAGCGCCATCTGGTATTGGCTGCGCGCCGCTCTGACGGTTGCCTCGGCGGCTTTGTACTGCGCCTCTACCTCGTCGCGTTTCTGCGCGGAGACCACGCCCTTGTCATAGAGCCGTTGCACACGCTCGTACGACTTGCGGTAAATCTCCTCGCCGGCCTTGGCTTTCTGGTAGAGTTCGTACGCGCCCTGGATCTGCTCGCGCTGTGCTCCGTTCTTGGCTTTCTGGTTCACCGCCTCTGCCATCTCACGGGCTGCGAGAGCTTGCGCTTTCTTCGCCTCCACCTCCGGAGAATAGATGACGACGAGCGTGTCGCCTTTCTTCACCTGCTCACCCTCCTCGTAGAGGTACATCTCAATTCGTCCCGGTACTTTACCGGACACGCGGTACTCGGCTGCCTCTGCCTCGCCCTGAATAAGCGTCTTCTCGGGACGGAGGGCGATGATACCTACTACCGCAACAATTACGACTACTGTTAGCAATGCAATCAAACCCAACAGCAGACTTCCTTCTTTCTGGTGTTTCATTTTATAGTTTACCTAAATATTTACGGAGTTGTGTTTCTGTGGTTTTAGCCTCTGCCTCTGCGTCCACGAGATCGGTTGCAGCGGCGAGCCAGGCAGTCTGCGCCTGCATCAGTTCGGAGGCGGTGATCATACCTGCGTCATACGACTCCTGCGCCATGCGGAGCACCTCGGCTGCGTTGTTGCAAGTCAGTCGTGCAAGAGCGATCTTCTGCTCCGCTTCGGCGAGCTTCTGGTTGGCCTGGGTCGTCTGGAGGGTCAGTAACTCACGTGTCTCCTCGGTCTTCAGTTCAACCGCCTTGGCGGCGTGTTTGGCTGCCTTGTAACGGAGGATATCATCGGCGTGCGCAATCGGTACATTGACTACCACTCCGGCGGAGAAGAAACCTTTGCTATCCCACTTGTTGCTGAACCCGTTCTCCACGTTCGGGTTCGTATATATATATCCGGCGGAAGCGACAATGTTCGGTTGCAAACCGGCGGCTGCGATCATAGCGTTGGATTTGGCGATTTTCTCCGCCTCCTGCAACATACGCAGTTCCGGTCGCGCGCTTACTGCGGCATCCGTATTGGCGGAATCGGCAGGCAGAGAGACTTCCGCCAACCCCGATTCGTCCAGCCGGAAAGCCGTGGAGAGCGGCAGTCCGCAAACCTGTGCCAACGCCATATTTGAGAGCGTGAGACCATTCTCCGCTTGCAGTTTCTTGACCTCCGCCTCGCCGCGTTTGGTGGTTACTTTGAGGAGGTCGGATTGCGTGACGAGTCCTTCAGCGAGCGCCTCTTTCACATCCGACTCCAGTTGGCAGAGCAGCCGGTAATACTGCTCGGCGAGTTCTTTCTTCTTCCCTACCGACACGACGCGCCAATAGGCCTCGTCGACCGAATAGATGATCGCATCGTGTTTGCTCTCCGACTCGATCGTCGCGATCTGCTCCGTGGCCTTGGCAATCTTATACATATTAATCAGCCGTCCGCCCACGTAGATCGGTTGCGTGATACCCACTTGCGCCACGAAAATCTGGTGCAAGTCAGGTGACAATTTGTCATACAACATTTTATATCCGTCCGCGATGAACTGACCGGCCGCGTCAGAGATCACGCCTGTAGAACCGCTTTGCCACTGCCACGAAGCCGTTCCGTCCGGGTTGACGGTAGCCGTACCAAAGGTAAACTCAGTGGTATTCGAGAGCAGGTGCACATTGGCGGAGTTCCACATGTACGAGCCGTTCGCCGTAATCTTGGGGAACATGGACGATAGCGCCGCCTGACGGTTATATTTTGCCGCCAGAAGTGTCTCTTGCTGCGATTTGGCGGAGTTGCCCGCCGAGAGTGCCAAATCCCGGCATTGCGGAAGCGTATAATAGGTCGTGTCTGCCGCCGCTAAAGAGGATAATTGCAAAATGAGAACGGCAAGGACTATTCCTCTGCCAATTCCCTTATATTTCTGATTATTTGTCATATGCAATTGGTATTTGTAAGCGTCAATTGGTGTCACAAAAAGCGTGCCAGATAGAACACTTAATGTTGCTTTTCGTTATTATACCAATTCTCGAGTTTCTCGTTGAACTCCCGTCGGGTGAGTGTCTGTGCCCATTGGCGCACATCGTCCGTATGGTCCTCGAAATGCAGTGTGACCGTTCTGCGCCATTTCCATTGCTTGGGTTTGAGTTTGGACCACCGGCTGCTCTCCAACCCGCGCATTCTACAAAGGATTACGCGCACGCCTGCGGGCAACTCACGGCAGACCTCATACGCCATGCGGCGGTTGCCGATGACCTCTTTGTCTATCGTCTTCACGTGCCCGGATGGGTAGAAACAGAGCTGTTTGCCGGCGGCGAGGCTGTCTATCGCTATGCGGCTCAACTGACTGGCTTCCGCCACACTCTCCTCGCGGCTCATGGCACTCTTGTTGAGGTCCGGCACTTCGATGGCATCGCCTAACTTCAGCACGCGGCCGTAGAGCCAGTGGCGCATGAAGAGTTCATCGACCATCGGACTGATCGGCAGCCACCACTCTTCGCTGAAAAGGATCAGCGGATCCATGTACGCGGTATGGTTCGGCAGAACGAGGTGGGTGCTCTGGTCGCGCAGCAACTCCTCGCCCGTCACACGGACATCATAATGCCAGTGCAAAAAGAATTTGATTATTTTGCCTAATGTGTATCTGTTCATAATAATTACGAATTTTCAAATTATCCATACGGCTTCTGCCGATCGTTCGAGGCTCTGCCGAGATAAGAAATCTTCAAATCTTCAAATCTTCAAATTTTCAAATTTTCAAATTTTCAAATCTTCAAATCATCAAATCCTTGATTACATCAAGGAGCGAAGCACCGCCTCGTCTGTCGAAGAAGATGGCATCTATCCCGGCAGCCTGTGCACCGAGGATGTCGGTGGTCATCGAATCGCCGATCATAACAACTTCGCTCGGCTGCAATCCGGCACGGCGCAACGCTTCCTCAAAGAAACGGATGTCGGGTTTGTCATAGCCTATATCCATGGATATAAACGTGTCCTCGAAATATTCCAAGATACCTGCGTGCTCCAACCGCGAGCGCTGCAGATTGCCAAAACTATTCGACGCCGCAAAGAGCCTGTACCCTTTCTTGCGGAGCTGATCCAACATCTCTTTGGCGCCGGGCACAAGCGCGTGAGTCGTTCCCCACGCCGCGCGGAAAGCGTGTTTGAACTGCTCCGTCATCTCCTCTTTCGTCAGCGGCTCATTGTGCATTGTTAATTGTGAAATAATCGTGCCCCTTGTGGGCAAAGAATTGTAAATGGTCTCTATGAACTCCGCCGGATAGAGATCCATGACCTCCGCAATCGTGTATTTGCCGTGCTTCGCCTCGGAGAAAAGCCGTCCGGCTATGTCGAAGAAGAGTTGGAAATACTCCGGGTGCTCGGGCATAGCCGCATCATACGCCTCCCGACAACAAGGAACGTAGTCGAGCAGCGTGTCATCTACATCTATGAAAACGGCTTTGTATTTCACAATTCTTCAAATCTTCAAATCTTCAAATCAAAATGGAGTCACTCGACGTGACTCCATTTTGTCGGGTAGGCGAGATTCGAACTCACGACCTCCTGCTCCCAAAGCAGGCATTCTAACCGGGCTGAACTACTACCCGAAGCGTGTTTCGCACGCGAGAACTCTTGTTCAAAGCGTGTTTCGCACGCGAGAACTCTTGTTCAAAGCATTTTTGCCGCGGGTAGTAAATCGTTCGAGCGAAGCGAGATAAGAACTACTGCGCGACAAAATCGGCTGCAAAGGTACTGCTTTTTTTTGACATATGCAAATAATAATGCATTTTTCTGCATTTTCGTGCTTTTTCATGCCCCAAATCCTAAATCCCCCGCGATTTTTTTTGCCGAATTACCTAAATCCCCCGCGATTTTTGTGTCTCAAGTGTCTACTTTATCAATAGTATAGGCAGAAATCGGGAGACGGAGGCCGTTGGCGTAGTAGCGGGAGAAAGGATGCGGGGAGCGGAAGATAGATCGGTAGCGGGCAATCGAATTGCCCTGAAATGAACATACCTTAATCGGTTCGAAGGTGACTTCTTCCGTCAGGTGGTGAAGGTACGCATCGGTGATAGTTGGTTGTTGCTCCTTGGGTTTTGCGGCTTCGGCTTTCGCGGCTTGGAGAGCACGGTAGATGGCTACGTACGTATATTGGTAGAAACGGGAGTAGCGCTTCATGCCGGGTTCGGGGGCGGCATGGCCTTTGACTACGTTGAAATAATGGCGGAAGAAACGGATGCGCCATTCGAGGGCTTCCGGGGTAGAGGAGTGCTCCAGAGCGTGGGCTTGGCGCTGGGCTTCTTTGATCATTTCGCGGTTGGCGACACAGGCGGCAGACCATGTTTTAGGGAAATGGTAGGTGTATAGTTCGAAGAG
>CAJOCN010000045.1:13663-23491 GCA_905233255.1 Paludibacteraceae bacterium | reverse complement strand
CTGACAGGCTGACGGCTGACACCCTTGTTTATAAATCTCACACACGCGCGGGTGTGTATAGTTTTAGGAAAAGGGTGTCAGCCTGTCAGCCGTCAGCCTTTGCCTTCTATATTGCGGTTAGCATTTACTTCTTCTAATCCCCTTTCCCTAACGATCCATCCCCTCGTTCCGGCCTTCCCTACCCGCTTGCTTTGGTAGCCTGCTTGCTGGAGCACCATCCCTAAGCGGCTCATACTCATCGGTTTCTTGATATTGCCCCAGGAGACGAGTTTGTCGGATATCTCGGCGGTGGTCATGAACTGTCCGCTGCCTTCGGCAGGGATGTCGAAATAGACCGCGAGCAACTGCTCCTCGTTCTCCTGCGTCCGGAAATCCTCGTTGTGAACCAGTACTGGAAGCCGTGGTCGATCAGGTATTTCGCCTCCGCGTAGATCTGCTCGTACGGCAGGGTGATGTAGAAGGGGTTCTGGATCGTCTCCGCCTGGAACGGCAGCCACCGCCTGTTACCCGTGATGTCGGTCAGGAACTCCTGCTTGTTGCCGGACGCGCAGAACGAGGCGAGGCGGATGCGCCGCTCCTTGGTATAACCGTACGCCGCCCTTTCGGAGATGTCCGAGGCGGTGATGACGGATTTCATCACGTTCAGTTCGCGGGGTCCCATGGCGTCTATCTCGTCGAGCGCAATGAGTCCGTACTCGGCTATACGGAGCCGCTCGTCCTTGTTGAGCTGCGTGGCGGAAGCCATCTTACAGCTGTAGGCGCGCAACTCGGGCGGCAGGAGGTGCTCCAGCCATGTGGTCTTGAAGATACCCTGCCTGCCGACGAGGACGAGCACCTGCTGGTTGACCACCTCATCGGACAGCCACCCCGCCACCATCGCCACGAACCACTTGCGGAAGGTGCGGATCCATAGCTTCTGCTCCTCCTCGCCGCCGCTCACCTTCACCTGCTGCGCCAGCCAGGCTATCCAGTCCACGGGTTGGGTGTCGTCGTAGGGACGGCAGTTAAGCACATACTCGCGCAGCGGGTGCACGTCGGGGATACGGTGGCTCTGCAGCACCGCCAGCACCTCCCGCGCCGTGATCTGCAACCCGCTCTCCGCCGAGCAGTCACACACGATGTCATTCACATCCGAGGTCGTGATGTCGGTCCAGAGGTTGTCCGCTTTCCGGATTTGGATCTTGTTGGAGATCACGTCATGCCGCAGGCGGTCAAACTGCACATAGTTGTCATAGATGTAGGTACATACGATTTCTTGTCTGTTCGCCATGTCATTTACGATTTTTCATTTACGGTGCAAAGATACAACTTTTTTTTGACATAGCCGTTCCCGAAATCGGGAACGGCTATGCACCTCCCCTTTCATAAACGACAAGGCACGACAAATGGTTGTCGTGCCGCACTTCATGTCGTTGGAAAGTTGGATGTAACTCAGCTCCGGATGCTCTTGGGCGTACTTGAGCGGGAGCTCGAAATCGTTGAAGAGAATGCTCAGTTCTCCCTCCTGTTTTTTTTGAGCAAAAATTGATACTTGGTCATGAAAAATGAAAAATTAAAAATGAAAAATGAAAAATGAAAAAATTAAAAGGCCCACTGTTGTTGTCAGTGAGCCTTGGTAGGAATCAGATTGATTATACGCTGCAAGATAAATCTCATTAATCCGCACCATCGGCTAAGAAAAAAATCGCCCTTTTGAGCGATTTTTTCTCAATGTGTCGCGTGTTTGTAGCACGTTTGACAGGGGGATTAATCTCCACCTATTGGTTCTGTGCTTTCACCGAATTGGCCACTATTACAGATAATGGTCATCGGCATTAGCGTCTCGGCACAAATTACTACCGGCTGTTTATATTCTTTCTTTTTCATCATATTTGTTTGTTGTTTTTAGTTTCTACTTTGTCTAGTTTTACTAGTTTTACTAGTTTTACTGGTTCTTCTAGTTCTACTAGTTTTTCTAAAACCCCCGATTTTGTTTGCGGGCGGCGGTCATCTGCTCACGCATGCCGCCGTTGGTTAGGAAGTCCGCCTCCATGGCGGCGAGGAGTTTCATCAGTCCTCGGTCCACTTGGTGGATGAGCGTCAGTGCTGTATTGCACATCGTTTCGATATCCCATTGCTCATAGTAACGGGCATAATCCTCCGATTGATCATGTCGGCGGCAATAAGCCAACATTCCGTTATAACGCTCATGTTCCTTCGTCCAACGGGCAAGCCCTCTGATGCGCAACTGGTCTTCGTAATCCTCACGCAGTTCTTGCAAACTGCTGCGTGCTACGTTCACCAGATGCAGCCCCGTGTCGCGGGAGGTGATATAATCCTCCAGGCCCTCCACGATATTCTGCTTGCCTGACCTCGCCGCCTGCTGCATCTGACCGAACGTACGGTCAGATGCTTGCAGATTGCGGGTTATGTACCAATAGGTCATGTCGTACAGCACCACGCTCTTCTTGTAGCAGTCGAGTTCACGGTAAGTACCGGGGTACCGCAGAAAACCGTTTTGGTTGAGGGTCATCATAATTCCAGTTGATCTAGTTTGACTAGTTCGTCTAGTTCTATTTTACCAACCTTCCGGTAGCGTCGTACATCTTCTCTCCGCGGAGGATATAGAGTTCTCCGTTAATCATCACTTTCACCGGTTTCTCATTAGCCGCAGCATCTTCCAGTCCGGTTGCTATCTGGGGACTGTTGAAGTTGGTCGATATACGACGGCGTCCCAGTTTCGGAGGAGCGGCATTATAATTCGAATTACCATAACCCGGTATCTCGATTATTTGGATATAAGCACGATTAGCATTCAAGTAACTACCCGAGTTCGTGGAGTGCAGAACTTGGTTGTTATAAAGCATGTATATTCCATCGCCGCTCATATCATTCATATTCACCAGCGTACCGTATAAGCCGTTATTATGCTGCGCGGTATTGGTAGCCGTTCCGGTGTAGAATACGCCGATTGTACTCTCATGGGCAAGGAAGATATACGGCATACCTGCCTCTAACTCACCGCTGATAATCTCGTCGTAATAAACCTTGTACGGTTTATTTTCTTTGTAGTCCATGTAAGCCAACTCAAACAGCGTTGCGCCAACTATCACACCTGCCTTCGGCAGACAGATCGTACCATAGTACTGCGGATTCACATCGCGGGTGTAATCCGGAGTAGCATTGAAGACAATCTTCTGGATACGAGTCAAACCGGTATAACCTCCGATTCCCGTTCCTACGATCGTCACATCTCCGGCAGGAACAAATACTTTGTTCGTCGGTTTGAAGTCTGTAGTGCTATGAGAACCGGCTATCGTATTGTTGATAGTAATCTGAACCTCATCGCCGCTACCTGTGCTGCGGTAGTAAACTACTACCGTGCCCGGAACCGTCGTATGGAACTTAATTTGAGAACCTTGGAAATAGCGTTTAGCCGCGCTGCCGCCTTCCTCACGCCACATCCATTGACCTTGTACAACGAGCATATCCGAGCGGAAATCCTCGCTGTTTACTATACTGCTACTTGTGTTCGCCATTAACACATCAGTCGTTCTTTCATTGCTCGGCAACTCTACACCGGTATGTCCATCCCAGCAGGAACTCTTCCAATCCCATGTCATAGAACCGGTTACATCTGCCTGCTCAACCGCGATCCATTTACTTACTGTAAGTATCTCGGATACGCTTCCGCAATCGCCGGTTACCGTTACTTTGTAGTACTGCGTCTCTTCAGTGATTGTCAAGTTACCTAATTCGTTGGCTTCAGACAATTTTGCACCGGTTGTTTCCTCGTTTACGATGTCATATGCATACCAAGCGTAGGTCAGTTCGCCCGCACCGGTTGCAGTTACAGACAGTTTCTGCGTAGTTGCACCGAGGCCTCCCTTCACATTAACTGTGCCGGTAATCACCGTACTAGCCAAACGTGTCACGGTCACTGTTGTGGATTTCTTGCTGTTGTCGCTATAGCCTGCCAACTGGTTAGTTGCAATCACATAGTAGCTACCTGTTGCAGTCGGAGTATATTTTGCACTCGTTGCACCTTCGATAGCTTCGTCGCCGTCTGCATTATACCACTGATAGATAGGAGTACCTTCATCGCCTACGGTTGCTGTACCATCCAATGCCTCGAATGCTTCGCCCTCGCAAAGTTCGCTATTTGCCAGAGAATTGAATGCCGGCTCAGCACACTTCGGAGCGATGAACTCAATCTTGCTTAATGCTGCTACAGAACCGGAGTTCACAGAACCGATGTACCATGTGCCGGTAGCCGTCAGGACGATTTCCTTATCCGCTGTATAAGAGTTGCCCCTATTCTCCAGATCGTTCGTTACGTAGTAAGCATTGCTGCTTGCCTTCGTAATCTTCACAACCGTATTAGCAACGGCATTATTGAACTGTATATAAGTTTTCGGTTTGAGGTTGGTACTATTCAGCACGCTATATTCTTCATTCGAATGAATTCTTGCGCCCTCGAACTGTACCGTTCCGTTTGCTGCCACGCCGATACGTCCTTTATTCAAATTCAGCACATATCCTGCTTGACCGAATTGGTGAATAGCAGTTCCGTTATCAAGTACCGTCACTTGCATTACCTTGATATCATCCTTCGCACCGGAAGTCAGATAGAACGAACGGTTCTTCGTACTATTGAAGGTATAGTAAGCCGTAGTAACACGGGTTTTACCCGGAACGTTAATCTCTATCGAAGTTGCAGTTTCATCGCCTTCTTCTACCAACCAGAGGTAAGCAGTCTTGGCACTTCCATTATTATTATACAACTCGAACTTGATCTTCGCTGCATCTGTAGCCGCATTGTATTGAACCATATCAGCTTGTTTCGTTCCTTTCAGTTCAGAAGATCTATTGCTACCAAATGCCACAAGCGTCGGATACTCAACTTTATCAATAGTAATCGTAGCCTTAGCCGGACTTACAAAGTTCGTCGTATTAAGGTTACCCTCGCCGTCGAACAACTTGATTGCGCCAACTTCGGACTCCCATTTAGCATGAAGTGTAATATCGCTTGTACCCATTACGTCGGTATCGAAATCCCACTCGTTCTCGTAGGTATCTTCCTTATACCAACCTACAAATGCCCAGTCTGTTGCACTCGGAGTAGCCGGTTTGGTAACTTTTCCGCCTTCAAATACGTCTTGAGGATCAATTGCTGAACCGTGATCGTGCATATTGAAACTTACGGTATGCGATACTGCCCAACTGCGGCAACCGGTGATCTCTACGCTATATATATACGGGTTCTGAACTCGTCCAGTGCTCGGACGGAATACTCCGATACCTTTCTTCTCACCAATGGCAGTTACATCATCGGCTGTCAAACGATAGGTATAAGTACCTGCGGCATCAACGCCCTTGATAGTTGTCAAGAATGTAGCATCGTCTTTGTCGGTTCCGTAATAAATATCCAAAATAGGCTGAGCAACTGCATCTACTTTATAATTATCTTGCTGCTTGGTGATGGTTACAACAACTTTATCGCCTTCTTGGAAAGTACCTTTAGCCAACGTAGCAAAGGTTCAGCTTATAACCGGTTTCTACACCATCATGCGAAGCATCCACATCTGCCGTCTCCGTGGAGCTCAAGCCACCGATGACTGCATCTCCGGCATATTCTTTTCCATTATAACCGGTTACTACACCATTATCAGCAGCAGTCAATACGACCTTCGACAGGCTCTGACGATCTGTACAAGGATCATCCGTCCACTTTGCATAGAGGGTAATATCATTATCCGGCATTACATCGGTAGAGAAGTCCCATTTATTAACGAGAGTATTCTCTTTGTACCAACCGCCAAAGATATATCCCGCAGCCTCCGGCTCTGCCGGCTCCGTTACCTTTGTGCCAACCTCAATAGTCTGTTTGGTAATAGCATCACCATGACCCATCATATTGAAGTTCACATCGTGCGTAACAGCGAACGAACGGCAACCGGTGATCTCCACGCTATAAACGTACGGGTTCTGACCATTACTGCTCTCGCGGAATACACCAATACCTTTCTTCTCACCAATGGCAGTTACATCATCGGCTGTCAAACGATAGGTATAAGTACCTGCGGCATTAACGCCCTTGATAGTTGTCAAGAATGTAGCATCGTCTTCGTCGGTTCCGTAATAGATATGCAGTACAGGCTGACTAACACTCTCAATCTTGTAGCTATCTTGTTTCTTGGTGATAGTTACAACAACCTTATCTCCTTCTTGGAAAGTGCCTTTCTTCAACGTAGCAGTTCAGCTTATAACCGGTTTCTACACCATCATGCGAAGCATCCACATCTGCCGTCTCCGTGGAGCTCAAGCCACCGATGACTGCATCTCCGGCATATTCCTTACCATTGTAACCGGTAACGGTTCCGGCACTTTCGCTTGCCAAAACTACTTTCGACAGGCTCTTGCGGTCGCCCGCACAAGCATCAGCAGTCCATTTCGCGTACAAAGGAATATTCGCGGTAATAGTCGTGTTTGCAAAGTCAAACTCATTACCTGCCGTGCATCCTGCGTCGGTAAACCAGCCGCCGAATACCCAATCAGCTACATCTGCTACAAACGGAGCCTTTGCCTTTGCGCCATCAGCTACCACTTGCTTTGCGATTGCTGCACCATGACCATTCATATTGAATGTTACATCATATGCCTGCGTTACCGTCAGTGTCTTTGCTGTTCCGGAAACAGTTTCTGCACAAACAGTAGTTCCATCACCTACAACTTTCGGGGTAATCTTCACCGAACCGGCGCTTGTGAACGACACCACCCACTGCTTTTTATCAGTACCCGCTTTAACAGCAATCGTTGCACCGCATGTATTCTCCGATAACTCAGGTGCTATACCTGCCGCGTAGTTCGAATTCATCACAAACGTCTTCGATCCATCGCTTACATATGCATTCTCCGGCTGAGTACCATCCCAGGTGATGGTCGGTGTCGTACATGCACCTACAGCTGCAATCGTTCCGTCAACATAGATTGGACTCTCCATTCGATAACCATCACTCCAACCATAGGCAAAGAGTTTAAGCGTTACTGTTCCACTCAGTTTTGGAGAAGATGAGAAATCATACTCATTGAACGGATTACCGGTTCCATTTTGTGATAATGTTAACACTTCACTCTCTATCGAATTACTTGCATCAGAAATGCGTGCAACGTAATTGCCGTTGCTATTTGCAATCTTGAATACAGGAACACTAATTTCAGAAAGAGTCAATTCATATCCACTTTCAATAGTAAATTGAATGTAGATATAGTCGTTTTCTACCAAGGTTGCAGAAGAATTCGATGTTATACCCGGGGTACGGCCTCCAGAAGCACTTTCTTTTCCTGACTTAATCAGTGTCTTGCCTTCCGACGCTTGAATGGTTTTCAAATTAGAAATATGATCATTGTTGGTTAGAATATACGAATCCCAAGTTCCGCTTGTCGCCATTCTATTCTCAATCAAATGCGTAGGAGCCGCTACCACGCGAACCTTTGCAGTTTTCGTTGCACCGGCATAATCTCCGGCTGCAGCCAAAACTGCTTGTACAGTTGCCGTACCGGCTGTCGTTGCGCTAAAGGAACTACCGGCAAGCGTTGCACTTGTTCCTCCTGCGTCGGTAATGTTATATGTCACAGTCCCCGGACCTACATGCGTGAACAAACTGCTCAAATCCAATGCCGATCCTTCCAGTACATAAATACCATCGCTGAAAGTTGCCTCCGGATCTGCTAAAGTCGTAAACGATGTTGTTCCCAAAGCCACCCAGTCACTCTTATGGTCTGCATCACAAACTGAACGAACCCAAATCTTATACGTCGTTCCGCCCGTAAGGCTTTCTATAGTTGGAGTCTTTGTAGATACATTTGTTGTTGCCGTCGTACTTCCAGTAGGAGCAGAAGGTGTTCCCGATGCATAATACAAATCATACGAAGCTGCATCGCCTGCATCTGTAATAGAGAATGTCGCTGTATTTGCCGTCACATCAGTCTTACCAAATGCCGTCGGCGCATCAGGAGTGGTGCAAGAGAGAGTTCTCTTAAGAGTTAAAGTCAAACTTTTTACTTGCGTAGTTGTACCATTCTTCCATAAGCGAAAAGCTGTTTTATCATCTATTGAAGCAACAGAACCCGTTTCATAATTAGTTGTTGTTGTTGTATAGGTTCCCTGAGCAGACTTGCTTCCACTCGTCAAATAATCATAATCTATCTTCTTAGAAGCCGAAGATGGTGTTCTTACATTAAACGAGACTGCTGTAATCTTATATTCGGTAGATGAGACATCAACACCGACCCAATTAGCAACCATATTTACGTAACCCCCTTCATAAGAAACGTCCGAAGCGGCAATTGCAGATTGCACACCCGTTGCATAAACAGCACCTCCTTTTAAAGTGCTAAAATTCCATGTTACGTCCTTTGTTGTGCCGCTTTTAATAGTAATTTCCCGAGTATCAGATTTACCTCCCTTGCTACAAGTAACAGTCACTATTCCTGTTGTAGAACTTCCAATAGTCAGCACTCCTGCTGACGTTATCGAAGCACCTGATGTCACACTCCACTCTACACCTGTTGTATTGGCATACATTGGAATACTTTCTCCTTGAAATGCCTCCGTGTCACCATTCGTAATCTCGACATAATCATCTGCCTCAAAGAAAATCAAAGCATGCAAATCTTCAGTATTATCAACAGAAATACTAATTCCAGTTGAAGATGTAAAGTTCATAGTTATTTCTTTTACATCAAGAATAGCTTGAGATGAACCCGCTTTTTTCTGTATAGAATAATCTTCGGAATTTGTACCATTAGAGACTGTAAGTTTAATAGCTTTACTGCTACCTTCCAAGGCATAGATATACAACTTCTTGAATTTGAGTTTGCTATTTGTCCAATTAATTACTGTGGTTGTATTCTTCTTCCATTTCAGCACCTGCAACTGAGCAGAACTAGAATTCGTTGTAGCTGCATTTTCTTTCATGTATACGTTACCGCCACTCGTACCTATATTCGAATCAAATGTAAAGAATTCTGTCACATTAGAATACGTCGAACCATCATTGGACGTACGTACCATCAGATTCTTTCCACTGGAAGTAGTCAAGGCACCTGCCGAAGAAACTGCAGTCTTGCCGTAAATATAGCGATCCGCTCCCCACATATTTCCGATGCCTAAACAAAGAACCATCAGCATGCATGCAGCATACTTCCATACACGACATGACGAACCTAAAAAACAAGTAAAATACTGCGCACCTATAGATTGCAGTGTGAGACGTTGCGCACCTATAGATCGCTGTACGCAGTGCTGCGAATTACCCCCCCCTGAAATTTGGGGCGTCTTCGCGCTCATTAAAGGTGAATAATTGTTTTTCATATTATTAGATTTTTTAGTTAAATGAATATTTTATTTGTGTTTAATTTGCAGTTATTTATCTTCAGGATTCACATTAAGTGTTTCATGCACTGCATCCTGATAGTAAAGCACTTTCTCTCCATCTGGCAACGTATAAATTTCATACGCAAAATGAAAACCCTCAGTATAAAACTCTCGATATCCCGCTATTTGCCAATCTTTTCTGTAGGGTTTTGCGTGCATTTTCTGGGCTATCGAAGAAAATTCATACATTGCTTTTTCCAACCTATCGATTTTGGCAACTACTGTATTGTAATCAAGCGTTACATACTTCTTCATGCTTGCATCATAAAATTCATCAAGCACCTTATACACCATGTCGCTAATATAGACTATCATACCTGATAGAAGACACGTGCCTTTTCACGTAACTGATCCATTGCTTGATGTAATGGCATTCCGTTTTGTGCCAATTCTTCCATAGTTATTTGTGG
>CAJOCN010000045.1:0-13639 GCA_905233255.1 Paludibacteraceae bacterium | reverse complement strand
CTCCTCATCCTCTATCATCGGTCCCATTGCCGTAAGGAAACGACTACTTGCTATTGCCTGTGCTGCACTCATAAGATTAAATCTATTTGGTTAGTAAAATTGGTTATTTGTCTATTTTGTGTTTTCATTTGGATTTCTTAAATAAATCCGAGTGTGTACCCGTTCGCACAAGTGCTACCAAACTAATAGCATCTTGAATGTCATAGACGAGCAGCCAATTCGGTTCTATGTGGCATTCCCAAAAGCCTTTATAGTTGCGTCCTTCCAACTTATGCGGCTGATACTTGTCCGGTACTTGCCCGTCTTGGTGAAGATACTCAAGAGCCTGCTCTATATTTGAAAGATCGTAACCTCTCTTTTTGCAGAGTTTCAAATCTTTACGAAACTGCCCGGTTGGTTTTAAGTCGTACATATTAGTCCAGAATATCGTTCATCATTTCTTTCACATCAGAATATGTCTTCAGGTCAGCAGTTCTCGCTTCTTTCATAGCGGCGAGAGTTTCTTTCGTCGGTACATATTCATCTGAATGGCTGATAATTTTAATCCCCTTTACTCGTTGGATCAACTCAATTATCGGTTGAACTAATTCATTCGAAGGATTATATTGTATTGTCATTGTTTGCATAAGATTAAATCTATTTGGTTAGTAAAAATTGGTTATTTGTCTATTTGAGATCGAATTATTGTCACACTGTTAAATACAACTCATCGGTCGTTTTCATTAGCCTTAGATTTTTCACGGCGCAAAGATACGAAAAATATTTCATTCTCGCAAGAAAAAAGTAAAAAAAAATAACAAAAACGCCCCCGAAAGGAGGCGTTTTTGTTGAAATCCATGCGGATTAGTAGCGGTCATCCTCGCCGTTGAGGGCAGCCTCGGCAGCCTCTCGTGCGGCCTGGATAGCGGCGTACTCCTCGGCGTTATGGACAGTGATTTTCTGGAACTCACGGAGTCCGGTACCGGCAGGGATGAGGTTACCGCAGATCACGTTCTCCTTCATACCCTCGAGGTAGTCCACCTTGCCGCGTATAGCCGCCTCGTTGAGGACCTTAGTGGTCTCCTGGAAGGAAGCAGCGGACATGAAGGACTTGGTACCGAGGGCTGCACGGGTGATACCCTGCAGGATCTGCTTAGCGGTAGCCGACTCGGCGTCACGCGCCTGAACGAGTTTCTTATCGCGGCGGCGGAGAGACGAGTTCTCGTCATGGAGACGACGTGCGGTAACGATCTGTCCCTCACGGAGGTTCTCGGAATCACCGGCGTTGGTGACTACCTTACGGCCGTAGATACGGTCGTTCTCCTCGAGGAAGTCGAGCTTATCGACGATATCACCCTCCAGGAAGCGGGTGTCACCCGGCTCGAGGATCTCCACCTTACGCATCATCTGGCGTACGATGATCTCGAAGTGCTTATCGTTGATCTCCACACCCTGCATACGATAGACGGCCTGCGCCTCGTTGACGATATGGTTCTGTACCGCCGTCGGACCCTGGATAGCGAGGATATCATCCGGCGTGATAGCACCGTCAGAGAGCGGAGCACCGGCGCGAACGAAGTCGCCCTCCTGTACCAGGATCTGCTTGGTCAGCGGAATCATATATGCCTTCTGCTCGCCGAGCTTGGAGGTGACGAAGAGCTCACGGTTACCACGTTTGATCTTACCGTACGATACCTCACCGTCAATCTCAGCCACGATAGCCGGGTTGGACGGGTTACGAGCCTCGAAGAGCTCGGTGATACGCGGCAGACCGGAGGTAATATCACCACCCGAGTTCTTAGCGCGTGCGGTAGAGAAGAGCGAGTCACCGATCTTCACCTCGTCGCCGTCCTTGACCTCCAGATTAGCTTTTACCGGGAGGTTATAGGAGCGGAGGATATTACCCGCCTTATCGACGATATGCGCCTGCGGCAGTTTGGTCTTATCCTTGGACTCGGTGATATAGACCTCGCGTTTACCGGTCTGATCATCGGTCTCGGTCTTGCAGGTAACGCCCTCGATCACATCCTCAAAGCGGATAAAACCGTCTTGCTCGATCAGGAGCGGGATCTTATAGGAGTCCCACTCGCAGACACGAGTGCCCTTGGTGTATTTCTCACCGGAGGTGACGAACAGTTTGGCAGAGTACGGGATATCGAAGGTAGCGAGTACGACACCGGTCTTCTCATCCTTGAGAGAGAGGGTGTTCTTACGCGATACGGCGATGACGTCTCCGTTAGCGGTAGTGATGGTACGCAGATCCTCGATCTCAACGATACCGTCCCGTGTGAGGTCGTAGGTCGATTGCGCAGCCGAACCACCGGCCAGACCACCGGAGTGGAAGGTACGGAGGGTCAGCTGTGTACCCGGCTCACCGATAGCCTGTGCTGCGATGACGCCGACCGCCTCACCTTTCTGCACCATCTTACGGGATGCGAGGTTACGGCCGTAACACTTGGCGCAAACGCCGTGTTTGGACTCGCAGGTGAGTACCGAGCGGATAACCACCTCCTCGATACCGGCAGCCTCGATAGCCTCGCACTGCGGCTCGCGGATCTCCTCGCCCGAAGCGACGATGAGGTTACCCTCGTTATCGTGTATATCATGTACGGACACACGTCCCAAGATACGCTGGGAGAGGGAAGCGACAACGCGGTCGCCATCCTTGACAGCACGTGTAGCCAGACCACGGAGCGTACCGCAGTCCTCCTCGTTGATGATCACATCGTGCGACACATCGACCAGACGACGGGTGAGGTAACCGGCATCGGCAGTCTTCAACGCCGTATCCGCCAGACCCTTACGGGCACCGTGGGTAGAGATGAAGTACTCGAGCACGGACATACCCTCTTTGAAGTTCGCCAAGATCGGGTTCTCGATATCGGTACGGGTATCGGTGGAACCGGCTTTCAACGGCTTACCCATGATACCACGGATACCGGCGAGCTGCTTGATCTGGTCCGCATTACCACGAGCACCGGAATCCATCATCATATAGACGGAGTTGAATCCCTCGTCAGCCTCCTTCATGTGCTTCATGACAAGGCCCTTGAGTTCCTCATCGATCTCCTTCCAGGTATCCACGGTCTTACGATAACGCTCGTCATCGGTGATAAGACCCATGGTGTAGTTCGCATAGAGGTCATCGACGATGGCATTACCCTTCGCGATCTCGTCTTTGCGCTCCTCCGGGATCAGAATATCATTGAGGTTGAAGGACAGACCACCACGGAAAGCGCGGTAGTAACCGAGGTCCTTGATATCATCGAGGAATCGTGCAGCGCGCGCCACACCGCAGGTCTTGATGACCTTGGTGATGATCGCCTTGACAGCACCTTTCTTCATCAGTTCGTTCTGATAACCGATCTCCTCCGGCACGTACTGGTTCACAACCACACGGCCCGGGGTAGTATCCACGAGCTCGCCGTTGATACGCACTTTGACCTTGGCGTGGATGTCCACACGACCCTCGTTGAGGGCGATGATAGCCTCCTCGCGGGAATAGAAGATGAGTCCCTCACCCTTTACGCCTGCGCGCTCCTTAGTGATATAATAGAGACCGAGAATCATATCCTGCGACGGTACGGTGATCGGGTTACCGTTAGCCGGGTCGAGGATGTTATGGGATCCGAGCATCAGGAGCTGCGCCTCGAGGATAGCCTCGTTGGACAGCGGCAAGTGGACCGCCATCTGGTCACCATCGAAGTCGGCGTTAAATCCGGCACAAGCCAGCGGGTGGAGCTGAATAGCCTTACCCTCGATCATCTTAGGCTGGAAAGCCAGGATACCGTGACGGTGCAGAGTCGGAGCACGGTTCAGCAGAACGGGGTGGCCCTCCATCACGTGCTCAAGGATCTCGTAGATCACCGGCTCGCGGCGATCGATGATCTTCTTAGCCGACTTAACGGTTTTGACAATACCGCGCTCGATGAGCTTACGGATGATAAACGGCTTATAGAGTTCGGCCGCCATCTCTTTAGGCAGACCGCACTCGTGCATCTTGAGCTCCGGACCTACGACGATAACCGAACGCGCAGAGTAGTCCACACGTTTACCGAGCAGGTTCTGACGGAAACGTCCCTGTTTACCTTTCAGGGAGTCAGAGAGCGACTTGAGCGGACGGTTAGCCTCCGATTTCATCGCCGTAGTCTTGCGGCTGTTATCGAAGAGGGAGTCCACCGCCTCCTGGAGCATACGTTTCTCGTTACGGAGGATGACATCCGGCGCCTTGATCTCAACGAGTCGTTTGAGTCGGTTATTACGGATGATGACGCGACGGTAGAGGTCGTTGAGGTCGGACGTAGCGAAACGTCCACCATCCAGCGGCACGAGCGGACGGAGCTCCGGCGGGGTCACAGGCACAGCCTGCAGGATCATCCACTCGGGGCGGTTACGTCCGTTGGAAGCGCGGAAAGCCTCTACCACCTGGAGACGCTTGAGCGCCTCCTGACGGCGCTGCGCGGAAGTAGCCTTGTCGGCTGTAGCGCGGAGCTCGTAGGACAGCTCGTCGAGGTCAAGGCTGCAGAGGAGGTCATAGACTGCCTCAGCACCCATCTTGATGACCACCTTGTTGGGATCGGTGTCCTCCAACATGTCGTTGTCCTCAGGAAGGATAGCGACTACCTGCTGGTACTGATCCTCATCGAGGAGCATCTTGTTCTCGATAGGCAGACGGTTCTTATCGGTCTCGTGTTTCTCGCCGATCTCCTGACCCTCCAGCGCACCGGCACGGACTACGAGGTATTTCTCGTAGTAGATGACGGACTCGAGTTTCTTAGTCGGGATACCGAGGAGGGCTGCCATCTTGGAAGGCAGCGAACGCAGATACCAGATATGTGCTACCGGCACAACGAGTTTGATGTGGCCCATGCGCTCACGGCGGACTTTCTTCTCCGTCACCTCCACGCCGCAACGCTCGCAGACGATACCTTTGTAACGGATACGTTTGTACTTACCGCAGTGGCACTCATAGTCCTTGGTAGGACCGAAAATACGCTCACAGAACAAACCGTCACGCTCGGGTTTGTAGGTACGATAGTTGATCGTTTCCGGTTTGAGCACCTCGCCGGAGGAGATACGCATGATCTCATCCGGGGACGCCAGTCCGATGGTGATCTTAGTGAAACCGGTTTTCTTATTTTCTTGTTTAAAAGCCATAGTAGTCCTCCATTATTCCATATTGATACTGAGGGCGAGACCCTGAAGCTCGTGCAGGAGCACGTTAAGCGACTCGGGCAGACCCGGTGTCGGGAAGTTCTCACCTTTGACGATTGCCTCATAGGTACGGGCACGTCCTGTGACATCATCGGATTTGACGGTAAGGATCTCCTGGAGCACGTGTGCGGCACCGTGTGCCTCGAGTGCCCAAACCTCCATCTCACCGAAACGCTGTCCACCGAACTGCGCCTTACCACCAAGCGGCTGCTGGGTGATGAGCGAGTACGGACCGATCGAACGTGCGTGCATCTTATCATCGACCATGTGACCGAGTTTCATGAAGTAGGTCACACCTACGGTAGCCATCTGGTCGAAGGGCTCACCGGTCTCACCGTCATAGAGCTGGGTCTTACCACCACGGGGCAGCCCGGCTTTGTCGGTCCACTCGTCAAGTTGCTCCATCGTACAACCGTCGAAGATAGGCGTAGCGAACTTAACGCCCAGCTCCTGACCGGCCCAACCGAGGACAGCCTCGAAGATCTGACCGATGTTCATACGGGAAGGCACACCCATCGGGTTGAGGACGATATCCACCGGCGTACCGTCTGCGAGGAACGGCATGTCCTCTACACGTACGATCTTGGATACGATACCCTTGTTACCGTGACGACCGGCCATCTTGTCACCCACGCGGATCTTACGACGCTTAGCGACATAGACTTTCGCCATCTGGATAATACCGTTGGGGAGCTCGTCGCCGATAGTGAGGTTGAATTTCTCACGCTTGAGGTCGGCGTCCATCTCCTTGTATTTAGCAATATAATTGATCACGCACTGCGCTACGAGCGCGTTCTTATGCTCATCGGCTGTCCAGCCCTCGAGGAGGACGGAGAAATAGTCGATCTCATGGAGACGCTCCTTGGAGAAATGCTGGCCCTTGGAGATCAGCTCGGTACCGAGGATATCCTTGACAGATACAGCCTGACGGCCGTTGAGGATACCATAGAGTTTGTCGATCAGGAGCTCACGGAGGGCATCCGCTTTCTTCTTGAACTCGGCATCCATGTTAGCGAGCGTGATCTTGTCGTCCATCTTCTGCTTGCGGTCTTTGGTCGCACGGCAGTAGAGTTTCTTGTCAATGATCACACCATCGAGGGACGGCGAGCACTTGAGGGAAGCATCCTTGACATCACCGGCTTTGTCACCGAAAATAGCCTTGAGCAGTTTCTCCTCCGGCGAGGGATCGGTCTCACCCTTCGGGGTGATCTTACCGATCAGGATATCACCCGGCTGCACGTATGCGCCGATACGGATGATACCGTTCTCGTCGAGGTCCTTAGTAGCCTCCTCGGATACGTTCGGGATATCAGCGGTGAACTCCTCCATACCACGCTTGGTGTCACGTACCTCGAGGAGCTGCTCTACCACGTGCACGGAGGTGTACATATCCTCGCGTACGATCCGCTCAGAGAGCACGATAGCATCCTCGTAGTTGTAACCCTTCCAAGGAATATATGCCACCTTGAGGTTCTTACCGAGTGCCAGTTCGCCACCGGCGGTAGCATAACCCTCGGTGAGGATCTGACCTTTCTCCACATGGTCTCCTTTGCGGACAACCGGGTGCAGGTCGATCGTGGTGTTCTGGTTCGTTTTCTCGAACTTAGGCATCTTGTACTCCTTCTCTGGCGAGTCGAAGCTGACAGCCTCTTCCTCCTCGGTGCGGTCATACTTGACACGGATGACATCAGCATCTACATACGTGACGGTACCGACACCCTCGGCAACGATCTGAGTACGGGAGTCCGTAACGAGTTGCTCCTCAATACCGGTACCGACGATCGGTGCCTCGGAGGTCAGCAGAGGTACTGCCTGGCGCATCATGTTCGATCCCATGAGGGCACGGTGGGCATCATCGTGCTCGAGGAACGGGATGAGGGCGGCAGCCACAGATGCAATCTGGCACGGAGCTACGTCCATGAGGTTGACCTCAGACGGTGCTACAACAGGGAAGTCGGCACCGAGACGGGTCTTGACCTTGGAGCGGATGAACGAACCGTCCTCGCGGAGCGGTGCGTTACCCTGCGCTACCACCTGACTCTCCTCATCCTCTGCGGAGAGGTAAACGACATGGTCGTTATCGAGGTCCACTACACTGTTCTCTACTTTACGATACGGAGTCTCGATGAAGCCGAGATCGTTGATCTTAGCGTAGATACACATAGAGGAGATCAGACCGATGTTCGGACCTTCCGGCGTCTCGATAGGACAGAGACGGCCGTAGTGGGTATAGTGTACGTCTCGCACCTCGAATCCGGCACGGTCACGGGAAAGACCGCCGGGACCCAGGGCAGACATACGACGCTTATGGGTAATCTCGGCCAACGGGTTCTGCTGGTCCATGAACTGGGACAGCGCGTTGGTTCCGAAATAGCTGTTGATGATCGAGGAGATCGACTTGGCGTTAATCAGGTCAGTCGGGGTGAAGACCTCGTTATCGCGTACGTTCATACGCTCACGCACAGTACGAGCCATACGAGCCAGACCTATACCGAACTGGTTGTATAACTGCTCGCCTACGGTGCGGACGCGACGGTTGGAGAGGTGGTCGATATCGTCCACCTCGGCGTTCGAGTTGATAAGCGAAACGAGGTACTTGATGATCTCGATGATATCCTCCTTGGTGAGCACGCGGGTGTCATCCGGAATGGACATGTTGAGCTTACGGTTGATTCGGTAACGTCCTACATCTCCGAGGTCGTAACGCTTCTGGGAGAAGAACAGGTTCTGGATCATCTCACGCGCCGTAGCATCATCGGCCGGCTCCGCATTACGGAGCTGACGGTAGATATAGAGAACCGCCTCTTTCTCGGTCTTGGCCGGGTCTTTCTGCAGGGTGTTGAAGATGATGGAGAAATCGTTCTCACGCTCCTGATCCTTGTGCAGGAGTACGGACTTGGAGCCGGACTCGAGGATGATATCGATCACCTCCGGAGTCAGCTCTTCCTCACGCTCTACCACGATCTGGTTACGCTCGATAGACGATACCTCGCCGGTATCCTCATCTACGAAATCCTCGATTGTCGGCTTCATGACATAACCGGCGAGCTTACGGCCCATGCAGGCCTCAAGCGTCTCGCGGTTCACCTTCACTTCCTCAGCCAGATCAAAGCAGTTGAGGATGTCCTTATCGGACTCAAAACCAATCGCACGGAGAAGAGTCGTTACGGGCAGTTTCTTCTTACGGTCGATGTACGCATACATGACCTTGTTGATATCCGTAGCGAACTCGATCCACGATCCGCGGAAAGGAATGATACGGGCCGAATAGAGCTTCGTACCGTTGGAGTGCATGGAGGTACCGAAGAAGACACCGGGTGAGCGGTGGAGCTGGGATACAACAACGCGCTCCGCTCCGTTGATCACAAAGGTGCCCTTCGGGGTCATGTACGGGATGGTACCGAGGTACACATCCGAAACGACGGTATCAAAGTCCTCATGATCGGGATCCTCGCATGACAGACGTAACTTAGCCTTCAAGGGCACCGAGTAGGTCAGACCACGCTTGATACACTCCTCGATGGAGTAACGCGGACGATCAATACTGTAGTCCAGAAAAGCCAAGGTAAAACTGTTACGGGTATCCTGAATCGGGAAGTTCTCCGAGAATACCTTAAAGAGTCCCTCTTTACGACGTTGCTCCGGAGTCGAATCCATCTGCACAAAATCCTCGAAGGACTTCAATTGAATTTCCAGAAAGTCAGGATACGGCATCTGCTTCTGCATTCTGCTGAAGTTGACCCTCTGTTGTTTTTTACTTGTAGCCATTATTTTGGATGGTTATTAATTGTTTAACAGAACTAAACTGTTGGTAATAAATAATTTAAATCTAAATCGGCGGTGAGATACTTTATGTTATTTTAAACTTCACCCTATAATAATTACCAAATTTTTCAGTTTTTTAATCATTCTGTCTTATTGAGCAGAAAAGGTTTAGACCCGTATTTATGGTACGGATCTAAACCTATTCCACCCCAATAAGGTGGGTTGGTTAGGGAGGTATTACTTGAGCTCTACCTCAGCGCCTACCTCTTCGAGGGCCTTCTTCAGAGCCTCTGCAGTAGCTTTGTCTACGCCTTCCTTAACTTTAGACGGAGCAGCGTCAACGATGTCCTTAGCCTCTTTCAGGCCGAGACCGGTTTGCTCCTTAACGGCCTTTACAACCTGGAGCTTGTTAGCACCTGCGCTCTTCAGAACTACGTCGAAAGAGGTCTTCTCCTCAACTGCCTCTGCAGCTGCGCCACCGGCAGCCGGAGCAGCAACTGCAACTGCAGCAGCAGCGGGCTCAATGCCGTACTCCTCTTTGAGGATAGTAGCGAGTTCATTTACTTCCTTAACGGTAAGGTTAACTAATGTTTCAGCAATAACTTTAAGATCTGCCATTGTCTTATAAATTTTAAAAGATTATTTTTTTCAGTTAATTAATTTTATTCTGCGCGCTCGCCGAGAGTTTGCAGTACACCATGGATGGTGTTTTGACCGCTCTGAAGAGCCGAAACAACGTTCTTGGCCGGCGACTGGAGCAATGCAACCAATTCGGCGATAAGTTCGTTCTTGGACTTGATAGAGCAGAGGAACTCGAGATTCTGCTTGCCTACGTAAACAGTCTCTTCTACGTAAGCAGCTTTGAGTTCGGGCTTAGCCTCTCCGGTCTTGTCGCCCTTGGTGAACTCCTTGATGAGTTTAGCAGGAGCGTTACCGGTATTGGTAAGCATGAGTGCGGTGTTGCCCTTGAGTGCGCCGAAAATATCTGCCTCTACACCCTTTTTCTCGAGGGCTTTATGCAGAAGCGTGTTCTTGGCAACGAGGAGCTTGATGTCCTGTTTGAAGCAAGCACGACGGAGCTCGCTGGTCTTCGCAGCATCCAGACCCTCGATATTAACGAGGTAGAAGTGCGAGTAGTCAGTGAGTTGTGCGCCGAGAGCTTCAATGACTAGATTTTTATCTTCCTTTTTCATACTTGTCTGTTAGTTTTAAGAGATTAAAGCGATTTGGTATCGATCTTAATACCCTGACTCATCGTGCTGGAAAGATAAACGCTCTTGATGTACTCACCTTTGGATACAGACGGTTTGAGGTGCTTGATGGTCTCGATGAACGCGAGCGCGTTCTCTGCGATCTTGTCTGCACTGAAACTTACCTTACCGATAGAGGTGTGTACGATACCGAACTTGTCAACCTTGAAGTCAATCTTACCGCCCTTGACCTCCTTGACAGCTTTCGCTACGTCCATGGTTACGGTACCGCTCTTGGGGTTCGGCATAAGGCCACGGGGACCTAATACACGACCGAGAGCACCGATCTTACCCATGATCTGAGGCTGGGTGATGATGACATCAATGTCGGTCCATCCACCTTTGATCTTTTCAATATACTCATCCAGACCCACATAGTCAGCACCCGCCTCTTTGGCAGCTGCCTCCTGGTCCGGCATACAGAGTGCGAGAACGCGGACGGTCTTACCGGTTCCGTTAGGAAGTGCTACGACACCACGTACCATCTGGTTGGCCTTACGGGGGTCAACACCCAGACGTACGTCGATATCCACACTTGCATCAAACTTGGTGGTAGTGATCTCTTTTACGAGAGCAGCTGCCTCTGGGATTGTGTAGAGCTTTCCTGCTTCAATCTTCTCAGCAGCAAGCTTCTGTTTTTTTGTCAGTTTTGCCATAATTGTTGATGTGATTGAAGAGTTATTACTTTACTACGATACCCATGGAACGAGCGGTACCTTTAACCATCTTGAGGGCGGACTCAACGGTAAAGCAGTTGAGGTCAGCCATCTTATCCTCTGCGATCTTGGTAGCCTGCTCCTCAGTGATAGTAGCCACTTTGGTACGGTTAGGCTGATCAGATCCGGATTTCACCTTAGCCGCCTCGAGCAACTGGATAGCTACAGGAGGAGTCTTAACGATGAAGTCAAAGGACTTATCCGCATACACGGTAATGATAACAGGCAGCACTTTACCTGCCTTGTCTTGCGTTCTGGCATTGAACTGTTTGCAGAACTCCATGATGTTGACACCCTTCGAACCCAGCGCCGGACCTACCGGAGGTGCCGGGTTGGCTGCGCCACCCTTGATTTGGAGTTTGATAAAACCAGCAATTTCTTTAGCCATAGTTTTACTGTTGTTAATAGTTTTTGACTTGCAAACGGATTTTTCGTCATTACGCCATGTCGTCACGACGTCATGTCGATCTTTCCTCAGTCGGTTAATAAATTTGAAACTACCGAGTAGTGACTAACGACCTGTAACGGGGTCTCCTACTCTTTTTCTACCTGGTTGTAGCCCAGCTCCAGAGGAGTCTGGCGGTCGAATATCGTTACAACCACTTTGAGTTTGTGCTTATCCGCTGCAATCTCCTGGATAGTACCTTTGAATCCGTTGAACGGACCATCCACCACCTTGACGCTCTCGCCTACGAGGAACTCAATCTCGGAAGCGGCGCGTACCTCGGATTCGGAAGCCAAGCCAACCAACTTGTTGACCTCAGCCTGCGATACGGGGCGGGGTTTGACGGTGGTCTTACCGCCGGAAAGGAAACCCAGAACATTCGGGATATTGCGGAGGAGAGGGAAACTCTCGTCGCAGAGGTAGCACTCTACCAGCAGATAGCCGGGCAGGAGGTTGCGCTCCTTCTCAACTCGTTTGCCGTTCTTGAGTGTCACCACTTTCTCCCGGGGGATCAGCACTTGCGACACGTACTCGCGGAAAAGCGAACTCGATACCAGAGCATTGTTAATATACTCCTCGACCTTGTTCTCCTTACCGGAGATTGCACGCAGGACGTACCATTGTTTTTTGTTCTCAGCCATACTAATCTTTCAAATTTTCAAATTCTCAAATCTTCAAATTCTCAAGTCTTAGAACAGACCGTAAACGAAAGTCATGATACTCTCAAAGCACCAGTCCATAAGCCACACGATCAGCGCCAGTATTATGGAAGCGATCAATACTATCACTGAGCTCTGCGCCAACTCCTTGCGGGTCGGCCAGCTCGTCTTGTGGACCAGTTCGTTGTACGATTCTTTACAATATTCTACAAAAGCCATATTAGTAGATTTTTTTATATTCTTGTTACTATATATATTCTCTGCGTATGCCCGACATCGCTCCAGCACCCATCTCCGTGCAACAACTCGGCTCTAACAGGCGTTAAAGTCGAATCGGAAGCTATGTCTTTATGTTTAGTTCCAGCCTCGTTACCGAGGATGGAACTGCCTTATAGGCGGCTTGGCGTAACATTCCAAGCTTTGCACGGAAGGCAGGAATCGAACCCACATTGACGGTTTTGGAGACCGCTCTCCTACCATTGGAGGACTTCCGTTCGTCGGAAGCGGCGATCAATGACTTCATTACTACGTAACTCGTATAATTGTCGCGCTCCCTCCTCTCAAATCAACGAGCAGTGCGCTCGTTGATTTGGTTGAGGATTTCGCCCGGGCGCAAAGCCCCAAGCGGTTTACTCATTTACCGACTAATTAGTCGATGAGTTTGGTAATCTGACCGGAACCTACGGTACGGCCACCCTCACGGATTGCGAAACGCAGACCCTCGGAGCAAGCTACCGGGTAGATACCATCTCAGTTCCTTCCGGCAGAGTGATCTCACCGGTAACATCCATAGTACGGATGTAGAACTGCGGACGATAGTGGTTGTGGAACGGAGTGTGACGACCACCCTCTTCTTTCTTCAGGATATAAACCGAAGCTTTGAACTCGCTGTACGGTTTTACCATACCCGGGTGAGTCAATACCATACCACGCTTAACCTCATCTTTGTCGATACCACGGAGGAGCAGACCTACGTTATCACCAGCCTCACCTTGATCCAGCAGTTTGCGGAACATCTCAACGCCGGTTACAACGGATTTCTTACCCTCGGCACCCAGACCGATGAGCTGAACCTCGTCACCTACTTTGATGACACCGGTCTCGATACGGCCTGTTGCTACAGTACCACGACCGGTGATGGAGAATACGTCCTCAACCGGCATCAGGAACGGTTTGTCAACGGCACGTACAGGCAGCTGGATCCAGTTGTCGCAAGCATCCATCAACTCCATTATCTTCTCTTCCCACTGCGGAACACCGTTCAGTGCACCCAGTGCAGAACCGCGGATAACAGGAGTGTTGTCACCATCGAAATCATAGAAGTTCAACAGCTCACGCATCTCCATCTCAACGAGGTCAAGCATCTCAGGATCGTCAACCATATCGCACTTGTTCATAAATACAACCAGGCGCGGTACGTTTACTTGGCGAGCCAACAGGATGTGCTCGCGGGTCTGAGGCATAGGACCATCAGTTGCAGCAACTACGATGATTGCACCATCCATCTGAGCGGCACCGGTAACCATGTTCTTTACATAGTCAGCGTGGCCCGGGCAGTCTACGTGTGCGTAGTGACGGTTAGCTGTTTGATACTCTACGTGAGCGGTGTTG
>CAJOCN010000044.1 GCA_905233255.1 Paludibacteraceae bacterium | reverse complement strand
GCAATGGCACTGACCATCAACAGAGGCGCGGTGCAAGCAGAAAAGGTTCCGTTCGACGGCTACAATGCTGACTACTACAATACGGTTAGCCAGTTCATTATTCCGGCTGGCTCACTGGCAGGTCTGCAATGGGCTACCTTTAACAAGTTGACCTTCTTTGAGTCGGGTACGGATGCCAAGACCTTGCCGAACGATAAGTTCGAAATCTATATGGCTGAAGTAAGCGATGCTACTATATCTGCTTTGGCAGACTGGAGCTCGCTCTCGAAAGTAATGAATGAGGCTACCCTGTCGCTCAACGGCGGACAAATGGAAGTAACGCTGAGCGACCCGTATCTCTATAGAGGCGGCAACCTCCTGATCGGATTCAAACAGACGGCTAAAGGATCCTACAAACGAATCTATTGGTTGGGAGTAACAGCACAGGGTGCTTCCTTCGGTGGTACGTCTGAATCCTCTGCTTCGCAACAGAACTTCCTGCCGAAGATGAAAATTGATTACGTTCCGGGAGAAGAGCCTTCATGCTATGTTCCGACCGGTCTGAGCGTGAAGAACATCACCGACAATGGTGCTACGTTCTTCTGGAACCGTGATGAGGCTACGGCATGGCAGTATGCTGTGCTGGAGGCTGCAATCGACGAACCGCACGACAATGACTTCGTCGCTTGCACCGACACCTTCGCTGTCGTAAGCGGCAAGGCGGAGAATGCCGACTATGTCTTCTACCTCCGCAAGGACTGCGGAAGCGAGGACGGTCTCAGCCAGACTATATCTATTCCGTTCCATACCCTCCAGTTGCCGGTAGCGGTAGGTGACGGATACGCCGATGATTTCGAGGGTACCAACAACTGGTTACTCATTAATGGTAATCTCACCAATGCTTGGGTACACGGCACCGCTGCGCATAATGGAGAAGAGAGCACCAAAGCACTCTATATCTCTAAGGATGGAGGAACCTCACATGCTTACGATTACGGTTCGTACGCTCTTGTTTATGCTGCTAAGTCATTTACTTTCGCAGCAGGAAACTATGTCTTCAACTACGATTGGATTGCAAATGGAGAAGCCTGCTGTGATTTCCTGCGTGTAGCACTCGTTCCTGCAGATAAAGAATTAGTAGTAGCGAATAGCTACAACACTCTGCCTTCTGATTTCAGTGCTACATCGTTACCGACCGGTTGGTTGGCGTTAGACGGCGGCTCGAAACTGAATGCGCAAAGTGCTTGGCAATCTGCTACTTCAGACGAAATTGCGATACCTGCCGGCACATACAAAGTAGTCTTTGCTTGGAAAAACGATGGATTCCTGCAGCTGTTGATAACTTCTCTATCACGAAGGTACTCTGCGCGAAGCCGACGGCTTTGAGCAGCAAGGCGACAGCTCACACTGCTACCCTCAAGTGGAAAGCCGACGAGGGTCAGGATACATGGCAGATCGCAATCGACACCATCTCCGGCTTCAATCCCGATACGCTCAGTGCTGAGAAACGGATTCAAGTAACCGATACATCGTATGTGGCTACAGGTCTCTTGGCGAACAAGTACTACTATGCGTACGTACGTGCTATCTGTGGCGGAGATAACGGCAACAGCGCTTGGAGCAGCAAACTGAGCTTCGCTACTGCTATCGCTAACGCAGCGCCGACCAATGTGGTTAGCAATGTAGGTGCCCTGACGGCTACGCAGATGCAGGTATCGTGGAAGGGCGTTGCTTCCAATGACAACCACGTAAGCTATGAGGTATATTATAGTACTTCGAACGCAATGCCTGCTGAACTGTCCGCCGACAGTCTCATCACCGGTATTACGGATACCATGAAGGTATTTACCGGACTCTCGTCGGAGACCGCATACTTTGTATGGGTACGCGATAACTGCGGCGAGGACGGCTATAGCGCTTGGACAAGCTCCGTACGTATCGTTACGGCAAGCAACTGCCAAACCCCGACCGGCGTAGCTGCAAGCGAGATTGGTCTCAACTCCGCTGAGATCAGCTGGAACACCTTCGGACAGTCTGCATTCAACCTCCGTTATAAAGAGGCTTCCGCTACGGATTGGACGGTTGAGAACAATGTGGCTATGCCGTATGTTATCGAGGGTCTCCTCCCGAGCACCTCGTACCAAGTACAGGTACAGGCCGCTTGCCAGGCAGAGCTCGAGACTCCGGTTTGGTCTGCATCCGGCTCCTTCAAGACTGTGTACGGTACTCCGTTCGAGGAGAAATTCGATGCTTCCTCTATCCCTGCTGATTGGAATAGATATAGCGGATTGCTAAGTGCAGTTCAAACTGGTACGGCTCAGTTGAGTGCGGTAAATCAATATTGGAACTTCGGTAACAGCAATAATGTATTCAGCGGCAACCATGCATATATCAATATATATGGCACTGATAGAAAGTATTGGTTGGTAACTCCGGCTGTTACACTGACCGAAGATGTACAGCTGACCTTCGATCTCGCGTTGACGAAGTATTCAGGAGATCTGCAACAGGTGGTAGATACGCTCCAGCAGGATGATAAGTTCGTAGTCCTCATCTCAACCGATAATGGCGCTTCTTGGACTATCCTCCGCGAGTGGAACAACACCGGCTCCGAGTATGTATATAACAACATTGCATACTCCGCAGAGGGTGAGGCAGTAGCTATCTCTCTCAATGATTACACCGGTCAGAGCGTGAAGATTGCTTTCTATGGTGAGTCAACGAAATCAGACGGTCTTAATGGCGGCGACAACAACCTCCACATTGACAATGTGCTGATTGATAAGGTTCCGACCTGCTTGAAACCGAGCGGACTGAAAGTATCGGATGTCTATGCGCACACCGCTAAGCTTGCTTGGACAGCTGGCGAGGAAGGTCAGAATGCATGGCAAATCGCACTTGACACGATCGCTGCCTTCAAGCCTGATACGCTCAGCACGCTGATCAACGTAACGGAGAACCCGTACGTGCTCAAGGATCTCCTGCCGCAACACACCTATTATGTATATGTACGTGCGAACTGCGGTGAGGAAGACGGCGTAAGCCGCTGGACGGATGTTCAGTCCTTCCGTACGACCATCGCTTGTCCTGCCCCGACCGGTCTCAAGGCTACACTCACACCGGGTAACGGCGCTATCGCTACCCTCGAGTGGAAGGAGAACGGCTTGGCTACCGACTGGAGATTGGAATATAGCGTCAACGCAGACCTCTCTGACTCCACCGTAGTCCTCGTCGCTACCGACACCTTCGTCAACCTGACGAACCTGACCTCGGATCAGAAGTACTACGCTCGCGTGGCAGCTGATTGTGGTGAACTCGATGGTGAGAGCCTCTATAGCTCTATCATCTCCTTCACTCCGACCGATCGCTACGAGCTCCTCGTCAACGATGGTACAACTACCAATGGCTATGTACCGGTTGAAGCTTACTGGACAGATAACTACTCTTTGGGTCAGTTCATCGTTCCGGCATCCAAGTTGGAGGATCTCCAGTGGGATTCTATCCAGGCACTGACCTTCTACTCTAACGCTAACCACAACTTCGGTGCCGCCCAGTTTGAGGCTTACGTAGCCGAGGTAGAGGAGACGACTTTCGCTTCCAATAGTTTGAATGATTGGGAGGCTATGAACCTCGTGAAGGCTGCCGCAAGCCTCTCTATAGCAGACAACAAAATGGTAGTGACCTTCGATGAACCCTACCAGTACGAAGGTGGTAACCTCATGATTGGTATCAAGCAGACGGTTGCCGGTACGGCTACTACATCCTCATCTGCACTTGCATGGTATGGTGTATATGCAAGCAATGCTGCTGTAGGCGGTCATAAGACCAAGAGTACTGCCGGTGCTTATACTCTGTCCAAGCAGAACTTCCTGCCGAAGATGTTGATCTCCTACGTACCGGGTGTTGAGCCGGCATGTAAGAAACCGTCCGGTCTGGTAGTGGATACTATTACCGCTGTAGGTGCTACCCTCTCGTGGGATAAGATCGAGAGCGCAACCTGGGAGTACGCAGTACGGTCTGCTTCCGAGCCCGCTCCTGAGACCTTCACCGCTACCGCTGATAGCTTCGTAGTGATCAGCAACCTGATGGAGAGCAGCGATTACACCTTCTACCTGCGTCGGGCTTGTGGCGAGGATGGTAATAGCATACTTATCTCGATTGGCTTCACGACCGATATCCTCAAGGCATCCCTGCCGTTCAACGAGGACTTCGAGGAGGCTAACTCCGGCTGGAAGTTCGTCAACGGCGAGCAGACCAATAAGTGGATGATCGGTAACGGTGCCGCTTACGCCGGTGAGCAGTCGCTCTACGTCTCCTCCGACGGTACAAAAAATACCTATGATAAGGCGGCTGTATCGGCATCCTACGCATACGTCCTGCTCGACTTCAGCGAGACTGACACCTATGTGGTTAAGTACAACTGGAGAGCTAACGGTGACTACTTGGAAGAAGACCAACTCGCGCTGGATTACATGCGCGTAGTGCTCATCCCGAATGCTGCATCCGTTGTTGCCGGTGATGAGACCTTGCCTGCCAATGCCATCGCACTCGACAATGAGGGTCTCTACTTCCAGAACGAGTGGCAGTCTATGGAGAAAGAGGTACCCGTATCTGCCGGTCTCTATAAACTCGTAGTGGCTTGGTTCACCGACGACGATGACCACGGCGAGGATTACCCGGGTGCTATCGATAATATCTCTATTATCAAGAAGAGCGATGATCCTACCGGTATCAACGGTATCGGCTCCGACGCAGAGAAAGCCGTGAAGTTCATCCATGAGGATAAGATCTTCATCCGCATCAACGGCGCTATCTACGACGCTACCGGACGCCGGGTAAAATAGTTGTGGACCCGACATTGACTCGACATTGACCCGACATTGAACCGATAATGAGTCTACCGACCCGACGCTGAGTCTATCCGACTCGCTCAAATGCAAAAGGGGCTGCTCCACGGCAGCCTCTTTTGTGCCTTCACCCCTAGTGCCCCTAGTGTCCATAGTGCCCATAGTGCCCATAGTGCCCTTAGTGCCCATAGTGCCCATAGTGTCCCTATTATCGTTACACGCCGAATGGGTTTTCGGTTAACTCTTTTTAATCAGTTTTGATAAAAAGAAATAGCAAAATGAAGAAAAATCGATAAAAAAGTAACAAAAACTTGCGTATTTGAGAAATTTTTAGTAATTTTGCCGTCCGAATGTTGTTTTTAGTGACAAAAAGTCTGTGAGAAGGTATATCTTCATAGTATGTATGGCGCTTTGTTGCCTCTCCGCAAGGGCTTATACCAAGCTCTCGCCCGAGACTGCAAACTTCCTTGTGCTGCATGGCGATCTGGGCTATTCAGCGCTCCTGCATACGATACCTAACCAGGCTCCCTCTGCCGGCCTGAACGCCAATATCGGGTTCGACTATCGCCTCTTCCATAATAATTTCCTCTTCTCCGTCGGCGTGGAGGGTATGTATGACCTGAATGCCAATAAGATGGATAACCACGACGAGGCCATCCCGATGATGGATACCGAGGGCGATATATTCAATATGCATGTGCATGTCGATAAATCCCGCGACCTGGCGCATATGGTGAACCTCAATATACCGGTCCTCTTCGGAGGCGAGTGGGGCAGGTTCTATTTCCTCGTAGGTCCTAAGGTGTCGCTCAACCTCTACGGTGCTACCTCCTCTACCGCCCGTATCACCACTTACGGCGAGTACGATCGCGCTTATGACGATTTCTACGACATGCCGAACCACCAGTTTGAGTCGAACCAGCAGATGAGCTCTGCCGTCCTGCCGCTCAAATGGAACTTCAATGTGATGGCGCATCTGGAGCTTGGCGGACGGATCAACCATATGTACAAGCATAAGCAGTTCCGCCTCAATCCCGACAAGGTGAGGATGTACTTAGGTATATATGCCGATTTCGGAGTGCTGAATATACATGCCTTCTCGGGCGGACAACCTATCTTCGCCTACCGCGAGACTGACAAGGGCGTGCAGTTCTATATCCAGCCGCTCATGCGCAGCTCGGTAGCAGATAACGCCATCTTCCGGAACCTCAATGTGGGAATCAAATATACGGTAGCATTCGAGATGCCGAAACGTAGTAAATCATATATTTACGATTATAATAAAGTAGAGCGTAATTACCGCAAACGCGGTGGAAACCAAAACATCCATTAAGCTCATGAAACGAATTCTATACATACTCCTCCTGGCCATGGGGATGGCAACGGTAGCGCCGATGGCGTCTGTAGTGGATAACCGTATTGCGGCAGTTTATGCCGTAGATGCCAAGGCGAAAGCCAAAGCGGCGCGTGAGAAAGAGAAAGCCAAGGCTGCCAAGGACCGCGAGAAAGCGAAAGCCAAGGCCGCCAAGGACCGCGAGAAAAAGAAGAAAGAGCAGGCTAAAGCGGCTGCTCAGAAACAGAAAGCACGCGAGAAAGCCAAAGCACAGCAGGCCAAGGCAAAAGCCAAACCCGCTTCCTCCCGCCAGACGGCTAAGTCGTCCAAATCCGCTGTGCCCGCTAAAAATACCCTGACGGCGGCGGAGGAGAAAGCGCAATACATGGCGCAGGTAGCGGCTATCGACAAGGCGAACGCTAAAGCCGAAGCCTATAACACCCGCGATATCACCCATCGCCTCGGTTTCTGGGGCCAGGTGGGCTACTCGAACCTCTTCACCTCCCGCATCGCCTTTGACGAGAATGCCGGTACGGGATTCCGGAACAGCGACAAGGGATTCGTAGGCGGCGGACTCGGTCTGGGCTACCAACTGCGGTACAAACAGATGTTGATGACTGTCGGCGCGGAGTTCAATTTCTACAACTCCGTCATGGGTATCTCCAATCAGCCGAACGGACATCTCACCCGCTCGTTCCGCATCGCCCAATACCCCACGATGATCTATTCCTATGATTTCGCGCGTATGGACGACAAGCTCATCGGCGGATTTGTACAGGTGCCTGTTCTCTTCGGTATGGAGCTCAAGAACCTGCCTCTCTTCTGGCAGGCGGGTCTGAAGGTCGGCATGGGCGTCATGAGCCAATCGACAATCAGCGGTAACGTAACCACCGATATCACCGACGAGGAGCTGATCAATAACCTGAGCCAGATGTACAAGCACTCGCTGGTGGAGAATCATGATTTCACCCGCCCTGCTTCATCGTTCAAGATGGGTCTCAACTTAGCGGCTTCGGCGGAGATAGGTGTCAACCTGGATCAATGGATCAACGCCTCGCCGCGTATCCGTGCTTCGGTCTTTGCGGACTACGGCTTCCTCAACTCGCTGAGTTACGCCCCGGCTCCGGGTGCACAGGATATACCCTCGCAGATGATGGTATCTCAAAACCCCATTGACTTCCCTACCAACTCGGCACTCGCTACCACCTCGGCTGCCGGAGCGGTGGTCAACCCCTTCCTGGTAGGCGCTAAGATAGCCGTTTGGTTCGATCTGCCGCGCCACGAGAAACCGATGCAGGAATATCCGAAAGCACCGACCCCCCGGATGGGTGTCTATATGTATGACGAGGCTTCCGCTTCCGCCCTCGGCGGCGTAGCGGTGGAGATCGCCAATACCGAGACCGGCAAGTCGATGCACAAGAATACCAACCGCCAGGGACTCCTCCAGGGACGTTTCGCCCCGGGTGAGTACCGCATCTCGGCGTCCAAGAACGGCTATTATCCTTCGGATACAATCCTCCATACGGTCGAGGTCTTCGATTTCGATACCCTCCGTCTGCCGCTCAAACGCATACCGGCTCCGATCGTCTATACGCTTTGCATGAATATCTACGATATAGAGACCCGCGAACCGATCGAGGCTACCGCTCGTCTGACCGCTCTCAACGACTCCGTGGTCCTCTATGCCGCGCAGAGCTCGGATGACGGATTCATCGAGACCCCTCTCACCGCCGGCGATTATATCGCACACCTCAGTGCGCAGGGATATATGTCGCAGGATGATACCATCCGCTTCGTACGCGACACCGCCGATCTCTATATGCAGCATATCAAGGAGGGCATAAAGGTGAAGATCGAGAACCTCTTCTTCGCTACCAACAAGACCGTCATTCTGCCTACCTCTGAGCAGGCGATGTCGGATCTCGCATCCTTCCTCCTCGAGAACCCGTCCGTCACGATTCATATCACCGGTCACACCGACGCCGTCGGATCGGACGAGGCGAACCAGATCCTCTCCGAGGGCCGTGCCAACGCCGTGCGTAACGACCTCATCACCCGTGGTGTAGCACCCGAGCGTATGACCGCCGAGGGTAAGGGCGAGCGTGAGCACGTAGCCGATAACGACACCGAGGAGGGACGCCAACTCAACCGCCGTGTAGAATTTACCATCACCTCCACCGGCGACGAGGATATTGAACAGGTATTTTAATATAGCAACTTTATGAGGAAACTCCTCCTGACATATATCACCGCGCTGTTCTGCACCCTTGCCTGGGCGCAGAACGGTACGACGGTGGCTACCGCCTTCCCCTACGAGTGTAGCTTCGAGGAGGGCGAGAATCTGTCGGCTTGGCACCTCAACTACCGTACCTCGTCCGCTACGGACAAGTGGGTGTTCGGCGGCGCGGTACATAGCGAGGGCAAGCGCTCCATGTATATCTCCGCCTACGATGGCGATTTTAATTATGGCAAGAAGAATGTCGTAGTATCCTACCTGCGCTATAAATTCCCTACCTCCTCCAAGAACCAGAAGTATGATGTCAGTTTTGATTGGAAGGGGCAGGGTGATTCCACCACCTCCAAACTATATGTCATGTATTGTCCGGAGTCGGAGTTCGTCAATAACACCGATGCGCGGAACTACTATGATGTCAATAAGATTGTCTCCACTACATCAGGTAACTTTTCTAATGATGTAATGAATGTGTGCCAGACCATGAGCCCCTCTGGCGAGAACTTCCTATGCGGCTCCGAGAGATGGCAGAACGCCTCCTTTGCAAGAGAGGTCAGTATCGGTTCCCGCCAATCGCAACTCAATTTCGTCTTCGTCTTCATCTGGGTCAACAATAACTCAAGGGACTCGGTCGGACGTACCTCTATAGCGATTGATAATTTCCAGATTACCTCGGCGGCAATCAAGCCCCCTACCGATCTGGTGATCTATCCGCAGTGTGAGGATTCCTCGCTGCTTGTTACTTGGGAGAGTACCGGTGCTGCAACCGAGTATGATATCCAGTACCGTAAGGTGGGGGAGGACTCTTGGACCCACGGCCGGAGCGGCATCAGCGAAGGTATGGAGGGGTTCACCCGCGAGGGCGGTACCAAATGCTCCTATGCCCTCAATCCGCTCCTGGAGGGTAGTTATGATGTGCGCATACGGAGTGCTTATTATGATGAGGAGACCAACCAGACCATCCGATCCCGTTATGTCTATGAGTCGCTTATCCTGATGTATTGTCCGGAGAACCACTGCGTCAATTATATCAATCTGGATGATCCCGATGTAGTATGTACGACCGGTATGAACCCGGATTATTATAGTTCCAGTGGGCAGACGCCGTATGATGTCGTAGGCAAGGTCGATTTCGGACCTGATGCGGTGGAGAGCCGCCATACGCTGCATGTCGATCCTACGGAGGTCGATCCGCGTACAGACAGCCTGTTACACACCGTGCCCGAAGGCGCGCTGGCTTCCGTCCGGCTCGGTAACTGGAACTGGGGCGGAGAGGCGGAGTCCGTCACTTATACGATCAACGTGGACTCTTTCCATCAGGGTATTCTGCTCGTTCAGTATGCTGTGGTATTGGAGAACCCGGGTACATCGCACGACAAGAATGAGGAGCCGCGCTTTGAGCTCGAGATTCTGGATAAGGACGGTAATTTGATTGATACCGATTGCGGACACGCTGTTTTCTCTTATTCCGATGGTGCCGAAGGAGGTTGGAAAAAAACGCAGGGAGACAAGGCGGTATGGAAAGACTGGACAACGGTCGGCGTGAACCTCATGGATTACCACGGAGATGATATCAAGGTGCGTTTCACAACCTATGACTGTAGTCAGGGTGGTCACTATGCGTATGCGTATTTCACGGTGGATTGCGCCAACGCGCATATCGAGACCGAGAACTGCGGTAGCGATGCGCAAGTCACTTGTATTGCGCCGGACGGTTTCTCCTATCTATGGTATAGGAACGATGATATCAACGATGTGGTCGGTACGGACCAGACGCTTGTTGTGGAGGCTACGAAAGCTAAATATACCTGCCGCGCAAGCTTCATTGGGGATCCGGACTGCTTCTTCGAGATCAGTACGACCTCCGAGCCGCGCTTCCCGGTACCGGAATATACGGTGCGGAACGTGTTTGATAACTGCCAGAGCAAACTCGTCTTCACGAACTCTTCTCACGTCATGAATAAGTATGATGGGTATGAGAACCATACTGCGGAGAAGAGTAATGAGACGCGGTGGTCATTCCGTAGTTTCACTACCGGCCAGACGCGGACCACTACCGCCTGGGATCCGCAATATAACTGCCTCTCCACCGGCGATACCATCGAGGTCACGGTGACAACCTATATCGGCGCAGATAACTCCTGCGACAGTACGAGGGTGGATACCATCGTGGTGCCGGATATTACTCCGCGCGACTCTACGCTGAGGCTCACTACCTGTACCGAGAACCCCGTCAAATTCGACAACCGGTGGTTCGACGCCGATACCGTCTATCGCTCCGTGGCGCCTAACTTCGCAGGCTGTGACTCGGTTGCTACCCTCTATCTCAAGGTCTTCCCCAAACCCGAGGACCACTACCGCCATGACTCGATCTGCTCCGACCAATCGCTTATTATCAACGGTGTTCGTTATAACCAGACGCTGGATAAATACCCGATCATCATGCAGAATAGGAACGGCTGCGACTCCGTTGTCTATCTCACCCTTACTGTCAACCAGCGTCTTCAGGCGGATATACCTCAGATGCCTTATGCCTGCGCCGATGATGAGCAGCTGTTCGTCAACTTCGATATCGCAGCCGGCGTCTTCGATAGTCTGAGAATAACCTTCTCTACGCCCGAACTGCGCGATACGATGATTTATGACCCTTACGTGAGCTCTGTCGCGATACCGTATCCCGAGACAATCACGCCGGGCCATTACTCCGCTGAACTGAGGTTCTACCAGTTCTGTTGCGGTATCTATCGCGAGGTACGCGAGTTTGATATACGCTACCGCAGCTCGATCGTGGAGCAGAAATGGAATGACGTCCTCACCCTCCTTAGTCCTAAGTACAACGGCGGATACGAGTTCACGGCTTTCCGGTGGTTTAAGAACGGCGAACTCATCGAGGGCGAGAACCACTCTTACCTCTATCAGCCGCTTGATTTCGAGGCGTATTACTATGCGGAACTCACGCGTCCGGACGGTACGGTGATGACAACCTGTCCTATCCAGCCCGTTTATCACGAGCAGCAGTCTGAGTACCCCACGATTGTCCAACCCGGTCAGCGCGTACCGATGTATATGGAATCCCCGGCTACCGTATGGTATTACACCGTCTCCGGCCAACTCTATTCCTCATTCACCCTCCGGCAGGGATATACATCGCTCCCCGTGCCCGAGCATTCCGGCGTCTTTGTCATCAAGGCGGTGACAGCCGAAGGGGAATCCAAAGCCCAAGTAATGATTGTACAATAATATAGAAACTTATAATTCACATCTATATGAAACGAATAGCTCACTTTATGTTATTGGCGCTCATAGCGCTGGCAGCTCCGCTTCAGGCAGTGACCAAATATACCTGTGATTTCGAGTCGCAGGCTGCGCGTGACCGCTGGGTGCTCACTCCGGGTACAAGCAATACCCTTAATATGCTGAAGAATAAGTGGTATATCGGTGCCCCCGGTAATAACAGTAGGCTCGGCGAGAACGGACTCTTTGTCTCCGATGATAAAGGTCAGAGCGCGCATTTTACCAGTACCGGTTGTTGGATCTATGCATACGATACTATCTCGCTTGATCCGCTGGCGGGAGACTATACGCTCTATTTCGACTACAGCGTCATGGCGAACGTAGCCTCTAAGTTCGACGGACTATACCTTCTCTGGGTGCCGATGAAGGATGCCCATGGAGATTCCATCAAACTGATGTCCATCCCTACCTCCGCCGGAGAGATTCCTGAGGAGTGCCGCGACTATGTCATCCCCCTCCAGCCTATGGCGAACATCAAGTACCTTAACGGTATCTCCACTTGGAGACAATGCTTGGCATCTATTCCGGGCGCCAAGTGCGATGGTACGCCCCACCGCCTCGCCTTTGTCTGGACTAATGGTAGTGGTATTGCCCAGCAACCACCCGCCAAGGTGGATAATATCGTCATTACCGATACTCCGCCTTGCGACGCACCTACCAATGTCAAAATCACCCCCAACGGTACTACTATCGCTGTGGAGTGGGACGGTACCGCCGCTTCCTATGAGGTTAGCGCATACTCCTATGACGGCAAGGCATGGGTCGGACCCAAGATCGTGCAGGGCAACCAGACCAACTTCACCGGTATTCCGGTAGGACAGACCGACTTCATCGTTCGTGCGGTATGTGACTCTGTGTCCTTCTCCCTCAAGACCATCGCCTCCAAACTCATCTATTACCCCGACCAGATGTGTGTGGACTACCTGAACCTCGACAATGCGGTATGTTATATTAATAACTCTGCGCCGTCCCGGACGGATCAGTTCGAAGATTTCAAGCGCGTTGCTCCGGTGGATAAGGGATCGTCCAATAGCGAGAGCCGTCATGTGGTTCATTTTGACCGTGATGAGAGGGATCCGAATACCGGTGGTCAAGCGATGACGATTCCTACTGGCGAACTGGCTTCTGTTCGTCTCGGTAACTGGGAGTCCGGTAATGAGGCGGAGCGTATTGAGTTTACCTTCAAGGTAGATACAATCAAGCACCCTGTCTTACTGCTCAAGTACCTGCCGGTGTTGGAGGCTCCGGGGCATGGTACCTCGGAAGATCCGCGTTTCAAGTTGGATCTGTTGATTAACAACAAGACTATCGGTTCCTGTGGTCAAGCCGATTTTACGGCGCTTGATGTATGGGATGGCAGCGCACTCAAACAGGGTGCCGGGGCACAGGGATGGCACGTGTATCAGCCCGAAGGAAGTTATGCTTCGCCTATTTTATGGAAAGACTGGACTACGGTAGGTGTCAACCTCAAGCAATACGCATCTCAAGGAGCAACGATTACTGCCCGGCTGACGACTCACGACTGTGAGCTGGGAGGACACTTTGGTTATGCCTATTTCACCCTCGGCTGCTCCGATGGTAAATTCAAGGACATGAAGTGCGGCGAGATCAATCCTACCTTTAAGGCACCGGACGGGTTCCTCTATCGTTGGGCATATGCGTATAACGAGAAATACCGTCGCAAGAATGGTTCCATACCCGAGCAGTATATCGTCAGCCGTAGCCAGAATTTCGAAGCCGGTATGCGGGACGACAGCCTCTATGTAGTAGATTGTATGTTCGTTCAGGATACTACCTGTTATTTCTCCCTCTATGCCTCTACTCTGGCTACCAATCCGATCTCCAAGATGCGGAAACCCAAGATCATGATGAATTGTCGCGAGAAAACCTATCGCGTCGGGTTTGATGCCTCGCCGTCATGGGTACAGGAGGTGGACCACGTCATCGACTCTACTTATGTCTCCAAGAACTATCATATCGAGCAATATGAGTGGAATGTGGAGGGAATACCCTACGGATGGTCGGATGAAGTCAGTCCTGTCTTTGATTTCCCGATTGAAGGTGGTGATTTCAAGGTCACTCTCCGTACCGTTTGCGGTACCTGCGAGGACATCTTGACCTACAACCTCCATCTCGATCCGCTGGGCGAGACCCGCGACACCATCACTACGGTCCTCTGCGATGCGGACCGCAAGGCCGGTTACCACTGGGCGGAGCGATCCGACACCGTTTATACCGACTACGGACTGGATTCAGTGGTCCTCTTCAACGAGGCTACCTCCTGCGACTCCATCATCTATCTCAAGCTCATCGAGCCGTACCGTATCTTCGAAGACACGATGGTTATGCAGACTGCGCTGCCTTTCACCTATCACGGACGTGTCTATGACGAGAGTACCAAGACCATGGTGGATACCGTCCCGGAACCCGGACATTGCGACACGACCTATGTCCTCAATCTGGAGATATACGAACCCTTGGCGGCGTCCCTCAAGCAGGCTGATTTCGTCCTCTGCGAGGGAGACGACCTCATCACGCTCGCTTATGAGATCACCCGCGGACGGAGCCTCCGCTACTCCTATTCGTTCAACGATTCGGCACTCCCCGATACACTCGTGCATGAGGTGCAGCGCAAGGGCCGTTACACCCTGCCGATCCCTATTGACCCGGATATATACCCCAATATCTATACCGGTTCGCTGCTGCTCGAGGACTCCCTCCCGCAGTGTAACATCACCTTCCCGCTGACCCTCACGGTGCAGTATGCATCGTCCGTCATCGCGCAGCGCTGGAACGATGTCCTGGCTATTAAGAACGCAGATTTCAACGGAGGTTACACCTTCGATTCAGTACAGTGGTATCTTAATGGACAGCCTATCGAGGATGCAATTGAGTTTAACTATTTTGCGGGCGAAGACAAGTTCCTGCAATTCGGGCAGCCCTATTCTGCACTTCTGACCCGCTCTGACGGAGTCAAACTCTTCACTTGTGCGTTCATCCCGACTCAGGTCCCGGCATCGATTAGCGACATGCCGACTCTCGTGCCGCTCGCCCAGCCGCTCAAGGTTGCCGGAAAGGGTACCGCTACATGGTATGATATGCTGGGATGACTCCGAGATCCATGCGCCTGCTACCGCCGGTAGTTATCTGCTGATTCTGCAGTCGGAACACACCCGTGATGCGCATCATGTGATGGTGAAATAAAATCGCTTAATTTTTAGGACTCCAGAAATAGCCGGTTATCCATTCGGGTATCCGGCTTTTCTTTGGTTTCTCCTGTGCCGCTTCGTTCTTGTAGTCTTCGTTCAGCAACCCTTGCAGGTTCCGCCTCCGCATCAGCGCGCGGTCCAGCCTGTCTTTGCCGGCACCGAAACGTACGCCTACGTGTGCCTGCACTTTCCAGTTCCAGTTGCTCACATTCACCGTATTGCCCATGGCGGTCGGTTTGGAACGGAAACGGATGTTCTCGCCGGTTGCCCAGGCACTCAGGTGAACCCACTTGTTGATCTCCCAACTCACCGCCGCGCGCACGTTACCTGTCACATGAACCGGGAAAGAAGGTTCCAGGTTGTACATCGGGTTGCCGGGTAACTTGTTAGAAATACTGTCCGGTACGTAGTAGGAAATCAGGTTGACCGAGTATGTCACTAACATCGCGTTGGCGGAGGCGTGGAGAACGAACTTGCCTTTGTTCGGCGTA
>CAJOCN010000043.1 GCA_905233255.1 Paludibacteraceae bacterium | reverse complement strand
CCGTCAGCCTCAAAACCGTCACGGATCTTCTGGAAGCCTCGTCCCCAAGTGTCGATAAAACCGGCTTTGAAGAAGACATTAGCAATCTTATGATTGCGCGGTTTGGATGAGTGACGGGCAAAAAGAGTCTCTTGAGTATAACCCTCCGGCAATTCTCCTTCGTTCCAAATCTCAATACTGCTGTCATAAACATGCATCTGGATGTCCGGCCCTGTATAATCCTTATGCGCGATGGCATTATAAAGAATCTCTCGTAAAGCCTCTTTGGGCAGTTCCAGTTTTTCGTATCGCTGCATTCCTTCGAAACGAACCGGAGAAATCAGATATTTGGCTTTGAGCACATCCATCACGCGCTCAGCCATTTGCAGGATATTACCCTCAATTACATCTTGAAACCTCAGATCCGCTTCATCAATACCAAAACGACCAATCTTGAAGACAGCACTCGGATAATAGCGTTGAGGGTTCTTGCCGAAAAGCAGAACAGCCGCATTGGTCAGCCCTCCGTTCTCATCTGTCAAACCAAGGCTCGTTAACACTTCTTCCGTTGAGGCCTTGTGGAGATCGTCAGGAACACGCCCAGCTTCTATTCCTTTGCGGATAAAATAATCTACCGCCTCACGGTCAATATCATTGAGCGTAGCACGGTCATTCGTCACCTCATCCCACGAGCGTCCCATCTTCCGGAGAACAAAGTTCTGCAAAGCCGCACCATTCAATTCCTGCAAAGTGCTGCCGGAACGGAAATAGTACTTTCCCTTGTAGCTGATGGGCACATCGCTCGAAGCCACATTGATTTCAATATAATCCTTTCCGTCTTTATCAAGAACATTCACTTCCGCTACAATGCCCAAGAAAGAAACAACTTTGTTCGGTATATCTTCAGACAACTTGTGAGCATTCTCCACACCGCACACTTCGCCTTTGCCGCCTTGTGCATTGGCAAAGCCGCATAGCCACTTGACATACTCGTCACGCCAAGACTCTTTGTACTCGATATTTTGGTTCTCGTTATTCATTGTAGTAGTTTTCTTTCTGGTTATCTATTTGCGATTTTGTGTCTCAGTCTTGTCTCGGTTGTGAGTCGCTCATCGCTCGGTGGACGGGTGCGCGGTGATGTAACGGCGGTTGGAGTCATGAATCTTGGCTCCCGTAGGACGTAAGAGATCAGCATCGACCAACTTATTGATATATTGATCCAATGTTTTGGTGTGATACTTGACTCCCACCATATCCAAAATTTCCTGTGCCGTGCGTGGCGTTTCGTCGCAGAAGTCTAACACTTTTCGTTGCTTGGCAGTCGGGCGAGGTTTGACACTTTTTGAGTCAAGGTTTGACACTTTTGGGGTCGGGTCTGACACTTTTTGCCCCTGCTCTGTTACTTTTTCGGCTGGGTTTGACACTTTTTGGGGCTGCTCTGTTACTTTTTCCTGACGATAGATAATCGTACGGAAGTCGTCCGCTTGAATAAATTCGGGTGTGCGGAGACCAAGGGCTTCGCAATCGGCTATCATATCCGTTGTACCTGTTCCCAAATGCTCGATATAGCCTGCCATGAAAAGCGGATGAGCCAGTACGGGATTGGTCGGTTCGGAGCGATGTACCTCATGCAGTTTCTGGATTGTAAAGCCATCGGGCAGTCTGCCGGGGTTCCAAATCTCCAGACGGTCGCGGAAAAGCAAGACCTGCACACTCGCATTGCTCGTATAGTCACGGTGCGCCACGGCATTGGCAATCGCCTCGGCTACCGCACTCTCCGGCAGTTCATACTCCACCGGAGCGTCCGGCGAGAGGTCGCGTTTGCCCACACGTGCGTCAATACGCGACATGACAAAACCCACCGCCTTGTCAATCATCTCAAAGAGCGAACCGGTAAAGACCTGATAATTGCGGATAGGTTTTTCCACTTTCGTTCCATAGAACTGCGCACAGCGAACTTCCGAAGTACGAAAGAAGCGTTGCGGGTCTTTGGCAAAAAGCAGTAAGGCAGAGTTCGTCAGACGGCCGTCATCCGTGAGCACATGGATAGCGGAGAAGATTTTCTCGATACCGTCTTCGAAATTCAGAGGGAAATTGCGTTTCTCTTTGGCACGGTTCACAAAAGTGCGCACTTTCTCCGGGTCGATATCGTCATACGTGGCTACCGGATGAGCCGCTGCGTCAAAAGGCACACGGCGGATAATCTCTTTCCGAACCAGATAATCCACAAACGAGTTATAAACAGCCGTGCGTAGTTCGTCGTAAGTAGCAAAACCACGGCGAACGACCTCTTGCTCCACCTTGCCGATGAAGGCTTGCTCTTTGGGGTTACGCGGCGTGTCTGTGCGCAGCGTATAAATCAGCCGGTGCGCGTGGTGAGCCGTAGCCGTATCGTATTCGCGTTCGGTGGGCGAGATACCTTCTTCATCCTCATAGCCATACTGGGTGCCGAGAATGCCGAGGTAGATATGGCATTCCGCCGCTTGGGTGAGATAGGCTTTCTGCGCAGAGACCTCCGATGCCGGCATGTCTTCAAAGATAAACGGCACAAAGAACCGGCCGAGCAATCCGTCTGTGCGGATGTAATCGCACAAGAGCCGCCGCTCGCGGGCGAATTCCTTTTGGACGCTGCTTATGAAAACTTTGATATCTGCCATAAATCTTTGTCTGTTTTTCTATTCGAAACAAATTTGCACGCAAATTTACTACAAAAAATCCGAATGTGCAAATAAAATTCATTTTATTTTGCCATTTGCAGGATTTTGCGACCATAAATTCGGGGGGAAATGTAGTGGCGGAGTCCGAATTTACAACTTTTTTCGGACATATGCAAGTTTATTTCTTCTTTTCCACATTTAGGTTGTTCCTTCTCTTCCCGCAAAAGGAACAAGTATTCTCCCGCTCATCGGTCGGTGGATAATTCTTTGGCGGCGGCTAAGGATTTTTGTAATTGGCGCAGAAGAACCTCTTTGGATGGCAGTTCGGTCAGATATTGCGCTACCCGGATGCCCGACTTATCCAATTGAAGCAAGTTTATCTGTTCATCGCTTCCTTCCGTACACAATAGCAATCCAAGCGGTGACTCTTCACCCGGTTGCATCTCATTCTGCTCCATCGTTCATTAGCAGCCATCGTGATATAAAACTCGCGAGCGACATCATCTTTGAGAGGCATAACTATCAGAAAATGAGACCATGACAATTTTGACAACAGTGTTGACACAATTTGAAAATCGGGAAATAGCTGGGCAAATTGCATCATTCGACGGATGGTTCTCTCTTCAAATCCTTTCGTTCCGTACTCTTGTTGTAATTGTGTCGATAGCGTCGACACAATTTGCTTGCCATATTCAGCACGCTCGTTATTAAGCACATCACGATTGATGCGGTCACCGATATGCCAATACATCGCCGTCAACTCATAATTGGCTGTAACTGCTACGTGGGAACGCGCGGAATCGATTATCTTCCGCAAGTCACCGAGAAGTTCCGCAGAAACTATTTCGGTTGGATTGATTTTCTCTATATCTGCCATATCTTAAAAGCTACTTGACACCCAGATCTTCGAGGACTTGGTCGAGTTGGGAGAGGTCTTGAATGAGGACGTCACGGCCTTTGGGACCTTTGTTGGGTCCGACGATACCGGCGGCTTCGAGCTGGTCGGAGAGTTTGCCGGCACGGTTGTAACCGATCTCGAAAGCACGCTGGAGACGGGAGGTGGAGCCTTCTTGCTTCGTTACTACGTAACGCGCGACATCGGCGAACATCGGGTCAAGGCGTTTCATATCCACGGAGCCGGGTGCAACAGCCTCTCCTTCACCGCCTTCGCCTATGTATTCCGGCAGTTGGTACGGCTCGGTATAACGCTGCTGCTTGGCGATATGTCCGACGATAGCGTCCACCTCGGGCGTATCGACAAAAGCACACTGGATACGGGTGACGGAAGCGTTGCCGGCATAGAGCGAGTCGCCTCGTCCGATGAGCTGCTCCGCTCCCTTGGCATCGAGCACGGTACGGGAGTCGATGACAGACTGCGTACGCAGGGCGATACGCGTCGGGATATTCGCTTTGATGACACCGGTGACGATGTTGACAGACGGACGCTGGGTAGCGAGGATCATGTGCATACCGACGGCACGCGCTTTCTGGGTGATACGCGCAATAGGCGTCTCGACCTGTTTGCCTGCCTGCATGATAAAATCGCCGTACTCGTCGATGATGATGACGATATAAGGCAGGTACTGGTGGTGCAGACTGTCCGCCACCAGCTTATTCGGATTCAAGCGACGGCGGACGAACTTGTCGTTGTAGTCCTCGAGGTTACGCACGCCGGCATCCATGAGCAGTTTGTAGCGGTTCTCCATCTCGATGACGAGCGAGTTGAGGGTGTTGATAACCTTGTCGCAATCGGTGATGACCACTTGCTCGGGATCAGTGTCCGGCTGGGCAGCGAGGAAGTGCTTGATTAGCGGCTTGTACGGCGCGAACTCCACCATTTTCGGGTCCACCATGACCAGTTTGAGCTCCGCGGGGTGTTTCTTATAAAGGAGCGAAGTGATGATGGCGTTGATGGCTACGGACTTACCGGTACCGGTAGCACCGGCGACAAGCAAGTGCGGGGTCTTGGCGAGGTCGAACATAAAGACCTCGTTGGTGATCGTTCGTCCATAGGCGATCGGCAGGCGCATCTTCGTCTCTTCCTGGAAGCGCTTGGAGGCGATGACGGAGTGCATGGAAACGACCTGCGGTTTCTCGTTCGGCACCTCAATACCAATCGTTCCCTTACCCGGCATAGGCGCGATGATACGGATACCCGTGGCGGAGAGGGAAAGCATGATATCGTTCTCCAGAGCTTGGATCTTCGCTACGCGCACACCGGCTTTCGGCACAATCTCGTAGAGCGTTACGGTCGGTCCGACGGTAGCTTTGATGGAGTCAATCTCGATGCCGTAGTTACGGAGCGTAGTGACGATACGTGCTCCGTTGGCGCGCTGCTCTTCCTCGTTGATGACCGGCGCAGCCTCGTTGTCATAGACTTTGAGCAGGTTGAGCGAAGGGAACTTGTAGAACTCCAGATCCTTGCGCGGATCGTACGGACCGAGTTTCTCCAACAGTTTGTCGGGGTCTTTGGTGTAGAGTTCATCTTCGTTGACGTCCTCAATTTCCAGGTCGACACCCCCCGCCCCCCTCTTAGAGGGGGAGATGGGATTTGCAGGTTCCTCGATCAGCGGGGCATCGCCTAACGGTTCTCCTTCCTCATCTACGGTGGGCAGCGACTCGGGTTCCGGCTCGGGCGCTTCAATCTCTATCGCCGGTTCCTCGTGGTGCTCGTCCTCGTTCACAGGCTCGATGGTAAAGGACACTTCTCCGCCTTCGGGCTTGGGAGTTGGCTCTTTGGCAGGGGCGGGCTTGTCGTCAATGTCGATCGGCAGGTCGATGGTCACTTCGTTAGAGGGATCTGTGGGAGTAGAAGAACTAGTAGGACTAGTCGGACTAGTAGAACTATGGACAGTAGATTTCTTGGTGAAAAGCCCTTTGAACCAGACGCCGAAGGCCTTGCAACGGTCGATGAACTTCGGGTCGGTAACAATCAGGAAGATCACCAGTAACGCTGCCAATACCAAGATTGTTCCGATCGTGTTCAGGTAGCTTACCAGCCATCGCGAGGCGGCTTCTCCGAACGCTCCGCCCCATCGGAAGACACCCATCTGATGCACCATTCCGTGCGCAAAACCCAGTACGACGGAGCCCCAGAGTACCCAGAACGAACCGCCGCAGAAAAGCAGGATAGCACGAATATCTTTGAGCACGTGCATCATCCGCAGGGCGTAGATCGCCAGCATGAAAACAAGCAGAATAGATACGAAACCGAAACTGCCGTCGATCATGAACTGCGCCAGTTCGGCTCCGGGCAGACCTAACATGTTGCGGATCGCTTCGCGGTTGGCCACTTTCTCGGCATGGTCGAGGGAGAGGACCGACTGATCGTACGTGCCGGTAAAGAGATAGCTCACGTACGACAGCAACGCCACTACCGCCAGCAGCAGCAATAGGATGCCGACTACCATTCTTGTTTCACGGGCAAGGACGAACCGCTTGAGCGACTCCCAAAAGTTCGCTTTCTCCACTTTGATCGCACGCTCCTGCGGACGATCCTCCGCTATATTTCTTGATTTAGATACTGTTCGGGGCATAAGACAATTAAAAATTAAAAATTACGAATTACGAATTACAAATTACAATTTACAAATTTGCGCAAAATAACATGCAAAAGTACAAAAAATAATTGAAAATTGAAAATTGAAAATTGAAAATTGCATGTTTTGGGGCAAAAAAACGTACTAAAATAAAGAAAATGTCCGCGCACGCTTGCGTATGTAAAATAAATTTTGTACCTTTGCAGTCGCATTTTATGACTATGGATGAATTAATCAGACATACGGGTATCGTTTCAGGCATCAACGGGGAGTTGGCGCATGTGCAGATTGTACAGTCATCCGCCTGTTCCGCCTGTAAGGCGAAATCGATGTGTATGTCCACGGAGAGCCAGCAAAAAGAGATCGACGCCGTGATGCTGGAACCGCTGCAAGTGGGCGATCAGGTAGAGGTAGAGGTTCGCGAACATTTGGCATGGAAAGCCGTACTGCTCGCTTACGTGCTACCTTTTATTGTGATGATGAGTGTGATCGCGGTATTGGATGTGCTGACCGGCTGGGACGAAGCGATCGTGGGCACTATCGCCTTATGCTCCATCGCCCTTTATTACCTGGTTCTCGGGCAGTTCAAACACCGCCTTCAGAAGCAGTTCACGTTTACGGCGAGAAAGGCTTGAGACAACAATATTATCCCGTGATTTTAGAAAATTGTCATAAAAATATTTAAAATTATAATAAACCATTAAAAATTAACAACCAACATGAATCTTATTCTGATTTCTATGGGAGTACTGGGCGTGACGGCACTTGTGGCGGCTATTTTGCTGTATTTCGTCAGCCAGTTCTTCAAGGTAGAGGAAGATCCGCGCATCGACTTGGTTCAGGCAGTATTGCCGGGTGCCAACTGCGGTGGTTGCGGTTTTGCCGGTTGTCGCAACTTCGCAGAAGCATGCGTGAAGGCCGGTAGTACAGACGGTTTGGCTTGTCCTGTGGGCGGTGATCCCACGATGGACGAGGTACGTAAGATCCTTACTCCTGCAGCCGATGCAGGCGCCGCAGCCGAACCCGCACAAACAGGTGACAAGAAGGGCTTCGACCCGGCTGTAGCGGCTAAGATCCAGGCGCTGCCGACTCCGAGAGCCGCATTCCCTGCTTCTATCCTGATGGCTCAAAAATGAGTAAAATGTGAAAATGTGTAAATGATTAAATAAATGAAGACTTTTCATATTGGCGGAGTTCATCCGCATGACAACAAAGAATTCTCCGCACACCAGCCTATTACGGCTTGCCCGCTGCCGAAACAAGCGATTATTCCGCTGGTTCAGCATATCGGTGCGCCGGCTCAGGCTGTAGTGGCTGTGGGAGCGAAAGTTAAAGTGGGCGAGTTGCTGGCCAAGGCCGGTGGCTTCGTCAGTGCGAACATCTGTTCGCCGGTTAGTGGTACCGTTACAAAGATCGGCGACTGGACCGACGCCTGGGGTGCTCCGGGTCAGGCTATCTTCATTGATGTAGAGGGCGACGAGTGGATCCCCGAGATCGACCGCACTCCGGAGATCATCCGTCAGTGCACGCTGGAGCCGAAAGCGATCATCGACAAGATTGCGGCTGCCGGTATCGTAGGTCTGGGTGGCGCCTGCTTCCCGACGCACGTGAAGCTGCTGCCTCCTCCGGGCAAGAAAGCCGAGGTGCTGATCGTCAACGGTGTTGAGTGCGAGCCGTATCTGACCTGCGACCACCAGTTGATGATGGAGCACGGCGAGGAGATCATCGTCGGTATTCAGATTCTGAAGAAGGCTCTCGGCGTAGAGCGCGCCATCATCGGTATTGAGAACAACAAACCCGATGCCATCGCTCACATGCGCGAACTGGCAGATAAACAGCTCGGCATCGAGGTAATGCCGCTCAAACTGCGTTACCCGCAGGGCGGTGAGAAACAGCTGATCGACGCTTGTATCGGTCGTCAGGTACCGTCCGGCGCACTGCCTATTGAGGTGGGTGCAGTCGTTGACAACGTGGCTACCATCTATGCCGTTTACGAGGCTGTACAAAAGAACAAACCGCTGATCTCACGTGTGATGACCGTCACCGGCAAGCATGTTGCCAAACCGGGTAACTACTGCGTGCGTTTCGGTACTCCGATCGACGAAGTGATTGCGCTGGCAGGCGGTGTACCTGTCAACACCGGTAAGATCATCGGCGGCGGTCCGATGATGGGTCGCGCGATGGATCATACGGAGGAGATGCCGGCTAACAAACGTCTGTCGGGTCTGCTGTTCCTCTCGCAAGAAGAGAGCGTCCGTCCGGAAGAGAGCAACTGTATCCGTTGCGGCAAGTGCGTTCAGGCATGCCCGATGGGTCTGGAGCCGTATCTGCTGCAGCGCCTGAGCGAGTTAGGCATGTACGACGAACTCGAGAAGCATGATATCATGGACTGCATCGACTGCGGTTGCTGCGTGTTCACCTGTCCGGCTCACCGCCGTCTGCTCGACGGAATCCGTCCGGGTAAGGCGAAAGTGGGCGCTATTCTCCGCGAGCGTGCAGCGGCAAAGAAATGATTTGAAGATTTGAATATTTGAAAATTTGAAAGATATGAAACAATTGATTGTAGCACCGGCTCCTCACGCCCACAGTGGCGACAGTGTCCGCCGGAATATGCTTCTGGTCATTCTCGCTCTGCTGCCTGCCTATGTAGTGTCAGTGATCGAGTTCGGCTGGGGCGCCCTGATCACGGCTTGTATCTCCGTGCTCGCCTGCGTCTGCACCGAGTATGTCATCAGCCGTTACTTGCTCAGAGAGCAAAAACAAACAATCGGAGACCTCTCCGCAGTCCTGACAGGTCTGCTGCTCGCCTTCAACCTGCCCTCTAACCTCGATTGGTGGATCGTACTGATCGGCGCTATCGTGGCTATCGGCGTGGGCAAGATGACGTTCGGCGGTCTGGGTCAGAACCCGTTCAACCCTGCTCTGGTGGGTCGTGTGTTCCTGCTGATCGCCTATCCGGCACAGATGACGACCTGGCCGACTCCGCAAGGATTCCAGGGCTCTTATGTAGATGCCGAGACGGGCGCTACCCCGCTCTATTATCTCAAACACATCGTCAAATCCGGAGACTCCTCCGTCATTGACCAGCTGCCGAGCCTCTGGGATTCGTTCCTGGGTGTGATGGGTGGTTCGCTCGGTGAGGTAAGTGCTCTGGCGCTGATCATCGGCGGTCTGTTCCTGATCTGCTGCCGCGTGATCACATGGCATATCCCTGTAGCTATCCTCGGCACCGTAGCCTGCTTCGCTGCTTGCACGGGTCTCGCCGGTGCGCTGCCTGAGGGTCTCGACACCTGCCATTACGTGGGTTACGAACTCCTCTCCGGTGGTCTGCTGCTCGGTGCCTTCTTCATGGCAACCGACTACGTGACCAGCCCGATGAGCGCGTGGGGCAAGATCATCTTCGGTATCGGTATCGGCTTCATCGTCATGGTGATCCGTACATGGGGTAATTACCCCGAAGGTATGTCCTTCGCTATCCTGATCATGAACGCTTGCGTTCCATTGTTGAACAAGATTCGTCCGCAACGTTTCGGCGAACCTAAAAAAGCATAAGGAGGTACGATCATGGCAAAATTAGAAAGTACATTCAAGAACATGGTGCTCTCCCTGGTTATCATCTCAATGGTAGCCGCAGGTGCGCTGGCAGGCGTCTATACCCTGACGGCAGAGACCATCGCCAAGCAGGAGGCACAGAAACAACAGGCGGCTATCCTCGCCGTGCTGCCGGAGGGTTGCACCATCGGTGAGCCGGAAGAGGTAGAAGGCGTGACCGTTTACAAAGCGTTCATAGACGAGAAATGGGTAGCTACCGCCGTAGAGACCAGTGAGGTCGGTTTCGACGGTCCGCAAGTGATCATGGTCGGCCTCGATGCCGAAGGCAAAGTGCTGGACTACGTGGTACTGAAGCAGACCGAGACTCCGGGTCTGGGTGCGCATATAGACCACTGGTTCAAGGATGCAGCGGGTAACCGCTCCATCATCGGCAAGCAAGCCGGCGCTCTCGCCGTCAGCAAAGACGGCGGCGAGGTAGATGCCATCACCGCAGCTACCATCTCATCGCGCGCCTTCCTCAAGGCCGTTAACAAAGCCTATGCAGCCATCGCGGCACAACCCGTAGAGGCAGCAACCGGCGCCACCCAACAAGTACCAAGTGACCAAGTACAAAGTACAGATGAAGAAAAGGAGGCAACACTATGAGTAATGCAATGAAAACTCTCACCAACGGTATTCTCAAGGAGAACCCGACTTTTGCGTTGGTGCTCGGTATGTGTCCGACACTCGCCACAACCACCAGTGCCATTAACGGTATGTCCATGGGTCTCGCTACGCTGTTCGTGCTCGTTTGCTCGAACGTAGTGATCTCCCTTCTCAAGAATGTGATTCCCGATAAGGTGCGTATCCCGGCGTTCATCGTAGTTATCGCTACGTTCGTGACGATGGTGCAGCTCGTGATGCAGGCTTACCTGCCGGGTATCTACGACGTGTTAGGTCTGTTCATCCCGCTGATCGTGGTGAACTGTATCGTGCTCGGCCGTGCCGAGGCGTTTGCCGCCAAGAACACCGTAGGTCTCTCCGCCCTCGACGGTCTGGGAATGGGTCTTGGTTTCACCCTCTCGCTCACCGTGCTGGGTGTTATCCGCGAGTTCCTGGGCGCAGGTACCGTATTCGGTTTGACCATCTATAGCAGCCAGTTCGCAGCGCTGATCTTCGTACTCGCTCCGGGTGCGTTCATCTGCCTCGCATACCTCATGGCCGCAGTTAATAAACTTCAAAAGAAATAAGCACTATGGTATATTTTCTGATATTTATCTCTGCAATATTTGTTAACAATATTGTATTGAGCCAGTTCCTGGGCATCTGCCCGTTCCTGGGTGTAAGTAAGAAGATTGACACCGCTTTAGGTATGGGTGCAGCCGTTACGTTCGTGCTCACGCTGGCAACGGTCGTTACTTATCTTCTGCAGAAGTTGTTAGTTCTCTGGGGCGTTGAGTTCCTCCAGACCATCCTCTTCATCCTCGTCATCGCTGCTCTCGTGCAGATGATTGAGATCATGCTGAAGAAAGTGTCTCCGGCGCTGTATCAGGCACTGGGTGTGTTCCTGCCGCTGATCACCACCAACTGCTGTATTCTCGGTGTGGCTCTTATCGTAGCCGACCAGAACAAGCTGCTGGCTAAACTGCCGCTGGGCGCCGAGTATGGCCTCCTCTCCGGTACCGTTTACGCTTTCGCGACCGCCGTTGGTTTTGCTCTCGCGCTGATTCTGTTCGCAGGTATCCGCGAGCAGCTGGCGCTCAACAAAGTGCCCGAGGCGATGAAGGGCACTCCGATCGCTCTACTGACCGCAGGTCTGTTAGCGATGGCCTTCATGGGCTTCAGCGGTGTAGTTTAATCCGCTAGTTTACTAGTCTGCTAGTCGACTAGTCAGCGAGTTTGCTAGTCAACTAACCCTCACACACATACGCGCGTATTATAACAAGGTACGCGCGTATGTTGTTAAGGAGGATGTAATATACATTTCTTAATAAATAGCTTACTCCCATTAAGAAAACACACTGTATTTGGTTGTATCGCTTGCGATATTAAGATATTTGTAGTACCTTTGTACTCGATTTAAGTCGCGAGCGATACAAATTACCCGAAGACTGAATATATGAAACATTTATTAATTATATTACTTACAGTTATGAACATCTATGATTTTACGGTGCTGGACACCAAGAAGAATGAGGTTAAGTTGGACGAGTACAAAGGCAAAGTCCTTTTAGTGGTCAATACAGCTACGGGTTGCGGATTCACGCCGCAGTACGAAGCACTGGAGAACCTCTATAAGAAATATCAGGAGAAGGGTCTGGTGATCCTCGATTTTCCCTGCAACCAGTTCGGTCAGCAGGCTCCCGGCACGGATGAAGAGATCGTTTCCTTCTGCCAGCTCAAATACAAAGTATCCTTCCCGCAGTTCTCGAAGATTGAGGTGAACGGCGAGAACGAGAGCCCGGTATTTACATATCTGAAGGAGAATGGTCCGGAGGAAAAATACGAAGGCTTTAAAGCCAAGGCTACCGCAACGATGCTCAAAGGCATCAGCAAGACCTTCAAGAAAGAGAACGATATCCGCTGGAACTTCACCAAGTTCCTCGTGGACCGCGAGGGTAATGTAGTCGGCCGTTTCGCTCCGACCACCAAGCCCGAGGACATCGAAGCAGAAATCGTAAAATATTTGTAATTTGACATTTGTAATTTTAAATTTGATACAATTATGAGCAAAGAAGAAGCATTGAAAGGCCTGGCATATCTGGGCGCAGTATGGTTTGGAAACAGCAAGCAGCATTTCGCTTTCTCGGCGTACGACCGTCTGAACGGCTGGAACAAGCTGGCTGACAAGTGGAAAGAGGAAGCAGAGGAAGAGTGGGACGAGGCAGAAGAGGTACTCAACCGTCTGGTAGAGCTCGGTTGCAAGCCGGCAGACCTCCAGGAGGCTATGAAGACCATCGAGTTCCCGTTCTACGACGACCCGAAACAGCAGATCGAGACCGACTACAACGAGGGCGCCATCAAAGAGCTCAGCGAACTGGCTGCCGCTTTCGCAGATGATTACCCCACCCAGAAACTCATCCAGAAATGGATTGACGGCGAGGTAGAGCACATGGCTTGGGAGAAGCAGTACCTCAACTACATTGACAAACTGGGTTACGAGAACTTCCTCATCGAAATGATGTAATTCGCGTTCGGCAATTAATAGTAGAGTAGTTCTGCTAAATCAGAAGGAGGGTGTGTTTTGTTTCATAAACACACTCTCTTTTTTTCGTCCTCATTCAGTTTTTTTTTGCATATATCGCAAAAAAATCGTACCTTTGCACCCGATTTCACACAAGAACATATACACAACAATGAAAATGTATCGACTGACACTCCTGCTTCTTGCTTTCGCCGGACTGCTCTCTGCTTGTTCCGGTGGTGAGGACTTTCGGGAGCCCAAATCGGAAGAGGATCTCTCCGGCCTTGTACTGGCAGCCTCCAACGGCAGTTATTACCAGCAGAAGTACGAAAAACGCACCGATGTGCAGCTTTTTCTTACCTCCAGCGAAGCAGATGGCGTACAAGCAGTGCGGCAAGGGCACGCCGATGTCTATGTAAGCGACGAAGTGATGCTCACTAAGGCGGACCTGAAGCGTCTGGGCATGAAGAAAGCCTTTGTCGGCGAGGAGTGTTTCGATGTGGCTTTTGCCATCCGCAAAGGCAACACCGAGATAGCCGGGCAACTCAACGCCTTCCTTACCTCGGCTCCGCTGGAAGACATCACCAACTACTGGATTAACGGCGGACCTTATGTGGAGGAGCCTGCCTGTACCATTCCCGAAGGAGCCAAGCCCCTGTATTGTGTCTGCGCCGTGAATATAGCCCCGATCAGTTATGTGGGCGAAGGCGGTAAGTGGCAAGGCTTGGATGTTGACATTCTCCGGCGTTTCGCGCATTCCATCGGGCGGCCATTCGAGATGCAGTTTATGGATGTTGGCTCGGCAATCATGGCTATCAATACCGGCAAGGCGGATGTGTTCTCCGGCTGTCTTTTTATCACGGAGGAACGTCAGAAGTCGATAGATTTCTCCACCCCGTACTACAAGTGCCACCCGGGCTATTTCATCGTGGACCACTCCCGCGACGCACGTATGGGGCTGGGTGAGCGCATCCACATGAACCTCATCAAAGAGAACCGTATCAAACTCATCTGGGACGGTCTGGTGGAGACCATCAAGATTACGTTCTTCGCCATTCTCTTAGGCACCATTCTCGGCATAGGCGTCTGTGCCTGCCGACGCAGCAAGCGCAGATGGGTGCGCGGACTGGCGGACCTCTACGGCGATTTCATCAACGGTATCCCGACACTCGTCTTGCTGCTCATCCTGTTCTATGTGGTCTTCGCCAACTCCGGCATGAGTGCTACCCTGGTAGCGATTATAGCGTTCGCCATGTGCTTTGCATCCTCGGCAGGAAGTATCTTCGACACCTCTATCTCCGCGGTACCCAAAGGACAGACAGAAGCCGGACTGAGTCTTGGTTTCACGCCCTTCAAAACCTTCATGGGCATCGTCTTCCCGCAGGCGCTGCGCAAAGGATTGCCTCTATATACAGGCGAGTGTATCTCGCTGCTGAAGAACACCTCTATCGTGGGTTATATAGCCATAGCCGACCTCACACGTGCCAGCGACCTTATCCGTTCCCGTACGTTCGATGCGCTCATTCCGCTGCTCGTCATCACAATCATCTATTTCATCCTCGCCTGGCTCATCCGCAAAACCCTGAGCCTCTGCCTCCTGCGTAAATAAATCGTACATCGTACATTCGTAAATCGTACATCTTATGATAACCATCAAGCATTTGAGCAAAACCTTCATCAATCCGGACGGCTCGTCTGTGACCGTCCTCAAGGATGTGAACTGCACCATAGAAAAAGGCGAAGTGATCTCCATCATCGGTCCTTCGGGCACCGGCAAGAGTACGCTTCTCAGGGCCATCAACATGCTCGAACCGCCCACCTCCGGCGAGATCATCGTCAACGGCGAGAACATCACCGCCCCCGGCTATCCGCTGGACCGGCTGCGCCGTAAGATGGGCATGGTCTTCCAGTCCTTCAACCTCTTCGAGCACATGACCGTGCTGGAGAACATCACCTACGCCCCGATGCAGCTGCTGAACCTGCCGGAGACACAAGCCAGGGAGGAAGCGATGGAGCTGCTCAAGAAAGTGGGCATGGCGCAGAAAGCCGATGTCTATCCGTCCTCCCTCTCCGGCGGACAGAAACAGCGCGTGGCCATCGCCCGTTCGCTTGCCATGCACCCGGATGTCATCCTCTTC
>CAJOCN010000042.1:1988-26203 GCA_905233255.1 Paludibacteraceae bacterium | reverse complement strand
TTTTTGAGCAGTTGAAGGGAGAGTATAGTTTGGGAGAACTCATCAGCGAGGCGAAAAGTCAAGGTGTATCACGGAGTAGTGCCATTAGATGGAATAATCAATGGATCGAACAAGGATTAATCAACAAAGAGAATCATGGCAATTATAAAAAAGTAGCGTGACACTTTGAAACTTTGGAACTTTGGTGAAACTTTGCAAATTACTGATATTCATTAAAATATGCATGAAAGTATCAAAGTTCCAAAGTTTCATGACAAAATTTTCGACGACGCTGACTCGTCGTCAAGTGGACGTACTAAGAGAGTGTGCTGGTATGGGACAGGAGGGGTAACGACTAAGGAACAACCAAGGAAGAACGAACGAACAACTAACGAACAACCAACGGTAGATAGCATCGTAGATGCTAAATTATTCCAAAAGATCCCAAATGGTAACAAGATTCGGCAACTTTGTCCGGGCGGTATTGAACAAGGAGTAGAATTGAGCGACTGCGGTCGCTCTTTTGGTGTAAGCAAAAATGTCTGCTGAAATGAGGCGGAATGGCAATTTTTACACAAAAGTGTCAAAATTTACGCACTTTGAGCTTGCAAAATAAAAATTTGTACGATTCGAGAGTAGAATTGTACGATTTGCGAATACTTTTTCATAAAAAAGCAGTAATTTTGTGCGTTAATTTGATTAGTAACACATAAAAATGATTGCACAAATGAAAAAAATCTTATTCTTCGCCTTTGCATTGGTAGTTACTGCATTGGCATTCACAGCATGTGAGAAAAACGGCACCAGCGCACTCGTTGGCACCTGGTCCAGAGACACCGAAAAGGACGCCTCCGGTTACTATGAGACCCAGACGCTCATCATCGGTGAAAAGGACTTTGCATTCCACGGTCAGCAACATGATCCGGCACATCCGGACTTTATCGCAATTATGCTTTTAGAAGGCACATACGATCTCGATGGCGACGTTATTAATGCGCATTATCTCAGACATGGTTGGAACTATAACGGCGAAATCGAATGGGTACCCGGATGGGAAGGTCAAGAAGAGAAAATCAAATATTCCATCGACGGTAAGAAACTCACCATCATCCGCAACTACGGAGAGGAACACCCGAACGATCCTGAGGTATTCACCAAACAATAATTTGCTATGAAAAAAATTCTATTCTTTGCCCTTGTGTTGGCTGCCGGCATGACGGTATTCACGGCATGTGAAAGCAACGGTCCGAAAACTCCGGACGAGATCAACATCAAAGACTACGTAGGCAGCACTTGGTTCCTTGACTCGGTCAACATGGGTGAGTTCACCACTACCCATATGTGCCAGCCGATCTTCCTCCTGAGCGAGACCTCTATCCAGCTTGGCAACGAGGCGTGCCCCTTCCGCTTTGAGAATGGTAAACTCTATATCACCCACTATGGTGACATGGAGAATGAGTACGAACTTGTTTCGTTGGACGAGAAAGGCGCTGTAGTGAAAGCGGGCCAAGGCGCCGACGTGCGGACCTATTACATCTCCGCGCTCCCGACCCTCGACCGCAACAAACAGAAAACGATTTCCGAGAGCGCATTGATTGGCAAGTACAAAATGGTCATTGGCTCGATGACGGAAACCAAAGCGGATGGCTCTCATCGTCATTACGAGTCCGTTCTGTTAAGAGTAAAATAATAAACCATTTAAATACTATTATTTATGAAAAAATTCTTTATTTTCGCCATCGCACTTGTAGCAAGTGCTTTGACTTTCACCGCTTGCGACGGTAATACCCCGAGCGGTCCTGCAAATGTAACTCCCGCGATGTTAGCCGGTACCATGTGGCGTGTGGACAGTTCCTATGTAGAAGGAAAATTGGATTTTATGCCGCACCTGATCGTAGAGGTGCTGAACACCGAAAAGGCGGTTTTCAACGGTAGCGACACGGTTAATTATCGGATTGAAGGCGACCAGCTTTCATACGGTAAAAACGAATATAGTAAAGATTTTGCTGTCATCAACTTCAAAGAGATGCAAGCAGATCTTTATATGGCGCTCATTCCCAAAGCGGAAGGACAGGAATTGCCCAAAACGGCTGAAAGCCTTCTCGGTACTTGGAAATGTCAGTACTATGATCATCGTTACTCCTATTACTCGGAAGCTACGCAGTCCTATTTATGGGATGGACAGAAGCACTCCGACCCGGGTGTCGTTTATTGGACCTTCAAGGCGGACGGTACGTTTGAAGCAACCAACATCGTCTTTGCCCGCATGGATGAGCAGAAAGAGTACGCAAGCCAGACAGGCTGGTGGGAAGTAAAGAACGGTAAATTCACCTATGGTTATGATGTGGGATGACATCGTAACTCTGACCTCCAATGCGTTCTATGAGGGAAAGACCGAAGAATCATGGACCGGTACCACCCAGATGCACTACACCTATTACACCCGCGTAAAATAAACACCGTCAAACAACATCAAACAATAAATCATTATGCGTAGATTCTTTATCTTCGCCTTTGCGCTAGTAGCCGGCGCACTGAGCATGAAAGCACAAACGGCATTGGATACCACACAGGTGGATGGTATCTGGTACATCCTTGACAAAACAAACCACACGGCAACCGTCACCTACGCGCTCAGCGAAACAGGCGGCATTGCACAAGACACCTATGCCGGAAGACTTATCATCCCCGAGAGCATTTGGGCGGGTAGCGGAGAAGATTATGCCGACTACACCGTAACCGCTATCGGAGATCTCGCTTTTGTATGGTGTAACTACCTGACAGGTATCACTATTCCGAAGACCATCCGTACGCTGGGTCTGAACCTCTTGTCTCGTAGCCCCAACGTGACTGAATTGAAAATAGAAGACGGCGAGGAGCCTATTTATTTCCGCTTTAGTCAAGGTGATGCAGGCGAAGAATTTTCCTTCCAAGAGTTAGCGTATAGTTGTACATACTTGTATTTGGGACGTAATGTGGAGCAAATAGCTACAGAAGACTACCCCAGTCCTGTTTTCCATACTTGGAATGCGGTGCAAACGGTCGTCATCGGCGAAAAGGTAACGGAGCTCCCGTTGGCTTTCTGTCCCTACTGCCGCAACTTGCAGTCTGTTCAAATCAACAAGGCTTCCCTGCTGGAACCCGGTCCGCGCACCTTCGCTTTCCTCGACGAGGACACCCCGCAACCCGACGCCTCGCAGATCAACCTCTACGTTCCCGAAGGTCTTGAAAGCACCTATCAGGCACACTCCTTTTGGGGACGCTTCAACATACAGGAGATGGACGATATGCAACGCTATGGCATCGTCTTCGTTTCCAGCTACATCGATTTTTACGAGGACGGTTTGTATTACAAGGTATGGCAGGACGAGCTGGATGCAGACAGAAAATACCTCGCTGTCGTAATGCCGCAAGTATGGTATCTCAATCCCGACGGAAGCTACGTCAGCCAGTGGAGCTCCGAATTCCCGTACAAACAATCCTCTATCGTTATCCCGGATTCGGTAACCTTCTACCATTGGAATGATGGAGGGACAGAACACTATTCCGGCAGAAAGGAGAGTAGCGCTTATCAACCTCTCACCTACGCAGTAGAAGCCATCGGCGACTACTGTTTCCGCGGTGCTTCGAACCTCAGCAGTCTGACCATACCAAGTACTGTCAAGTATATAGGCACGGAAGCCTTCGAATATACGGACAAACTATTCTCGCTTGACATCCCTGAATCGGTGGAAAAAGTAGGTTGGCTCGCTTTTGCCCGTACGGGACTCAAAGAGGTCGTTATCCCTGCTTCGTCCTCCAATTGGCTTGACAGCGACGCCGCTTTCCAGGATAACGCGAACCTCACCAAAGTGACCTTTGCCCAAGGTACCACGGCTATTCAGGACCGTATCTTCTTCGGCTGTACCGCCCTGCGTACCATCATCATACCCGATGAAGTAATGTACATAGGCCCAGGTGCTTTTGCCGGCTGCGAAGCCTTGACGGAGATCCATCTGCCGGCATCGTTGCAGGTATTGAACAACCGCCTCTTCCGCGGCTGCCCGCTCCGTGCACTGGAGATCCCGGCTGGCGTCATCGAGATAGAAGGATCGGCGTTGCTGGGTACCTCGATCGGCAAACTGACCGTCAACCCTGCTAACACCGTCTTTGACAGCCGCGACAACTGTAACGCCATCATCCGCACGGCGGACAACACCCTCATCGCTGCTACCAACGGTGCCTTCATTCCGGCTACCGTGGATTCTATTGCACAAGAGGCATTTGTGGAACTGGATGGCATCCGCTCACTCACACTGCCTGCTAACCTCAAACATATCGCGGACTACGGATTTATGAACCTCACAAATCTCACCCTCATCACCTCTCATATCCAAAAACCTGCAGGCGTGCTCGAACAAGACGTGTTCGAAAACTGGTACACCAATCCATATGAACAAGCCACGCTCTATGTCCCCGCAGGCACACTCGCTGCTTACCGCGCTGATGAGCAATGGAACCGCTTCCAAAACATTGTCGAAATGACACCGGAGACCAAACCCGCTTCCGTAGAAGACATCGCGCCGATAGCCGAAAGCGGCACTACATCGCTCGCCGGTCTGGCAACCAACGCCGACCTCACCAACGCGGTAGTCAATAACCTCTACCTCACCTGCGACACCACTAACGGCGACCATTACGACGCTGCCGAACAAGCACTCGTCCTCAATACCGTGGTGGATAGCGTCATGATAGAGAACGTACTCGCCAACCCCGACAACATGGATGTCATCCGCAATAACTTCAGCGGAATCATCCTCACTATCCCTGCCGGAAGAGGCACACTCAGTCTGACGATCCAAACCTCCGGCAACCGCGAAGTGGCTGTACTCGTCGAGGGCCGCGAAGCAGAGACCTTTGCGCAAGCGGCAAAAGGACTGATCAACATTCCGTACTCGGTTGAAGGTGATGCATACGTCTTTGTCTATGGCGTGGTAGCGGAAGAACCGGAAGCACCGGCTACCTTACCGTCCAAGTTCCGCGCACGTGCAAAACGTACCGAAGCAGCAGAGAACAGCGTCAGCATCTATGACGTACAATGGGAAGTAACCTCCGCTACCGGTATCGAGGATGTTCATATGGACGCGTCCTCAACTCCACGTAAGATCATGATAGATAACATCATCTACATCCTCCGCGGAGGCAAGATTTATACCATCCAAGGACTGGAAGTGAAGTAATCAGAGCGTAGAGCGTGGTAATCCAAACAAAAACCGTGGAGACCTACGACGCATCGCGCAAACTGCCCTAAGTAAAGCAATAGAATATACGCTTTGGGCGTATTGCGGAGGTATCTGGTATATGAAAGAGAAGCGCTTTCGGGTGCTTCTCTTTGTTTTTGGACGCAAAAATCAAGAAAAATGGTTCGCAATGCGTTGAAAACGGATAAAAATAAAGTTTTTGAGCAGAATTTGGCGAAAATTCTTGCATATGTGCAGAAAAAGATGTAATTTTGTGCGTTTTTTGAGATCCTAGAATAACTAGATAAACTAGTTCGACTAGTCAAACTATTATATACTATCTAAAAACACAATCAGCATGGCAGAAAACAAAGTAAACATGTTGGCGGATTTTGCGCCGGTCTCCACTGAGACTTGGAAGAACAAAATCATCGCTGACCTGAAAGGTGCCGACTTCGACAAGAAGCTGGTATGGCGCACGCCGGAAGGATTCAACGTGCAGCCGTTCTACCGCCGTGAGGACCTGAAAGGGCTCAAGACCACCGTCTCCGCCCCCGGTCAGTTCCCCTATGTCCGCGGTACGCGTACAAACAACGACTGGGCTATCCGTCAGAACATCTGCGCCTGCAAGAACGCACGCAAGGCGAACGAGAAAGCCCTCGAGGTGCTCAACAAGGGTATCAACTCCCTCGGTTTTTGTCTGGACAAAGAGAAGTTGACCTACCATTTCATCAAAACGCTGCTCAACGGTATCGCCGCTGACTGCATCGCCATCAACTTCTCCATCTGCGCCTGCGCTGCGCCGAAGCTCGCGAACATCCTCGTGCGCTACTATGGCCGCATGGGCTATGATGTGAAGCACATGGTAGGATCCATCAACGTGGACCCGATCAAGAACATGCTCGTCAAGGGCAAACCGCTGACTCGTGAGCAGGTATCGGCTAAGATTGCCGAGGTGGTGAAAGCCGCCAAAGCGCTGCCGGGTTACCGCGTAGTGGGTGTCAACAGCGTTGTGCTCAACAACTCCGGCGCATATGCTACGCAGGAACTGGCTTACGCCCTCGCTTGGGGTGCCGAGTACATGACGATGCTGACCGAAGCCGGTGTGCCTAACTACCGCGCTGCCAATGCTATCCGTTTCAACATGGGTATCGGCGGCAACTATTTCATGGAGCTGGCTAAGTTCCGTGCGGCACGTCTGCTTTGGGCGAAGATCGTAGAGGCATACAAAGCGCCGATCTTCACCACCGCTCTCCGCAATGCGGCTAAGATGAACGTCAGTGCCGAGACCAGCCGTTTCAACATGACTATTTTTGATGCGTATGTGAACCTCCTCCGCACGCAGACCGAGACGATGTCTGCTGCCCTTGCCGGCGTGGATGAGATCACCGTTACGCCGTTCGACATCACCTACGAGCGTCCGACCGACTTCTCCGAGCGTATCGCCCGCAACCAGCAGCTGCTCCTCAAAGAGGAGGCGCACTTCGACAAGATTGTGGACCCGGCTGCCGGTTCGTATTATCTGGAGAACCTGACGGCGTCCATCGCTGCCGAGGCATGGAAGCAGTTCCTGGCTATCCAGGAGCAGGGCGGCATGTACCAGATGGTAGCCGAGGGCAAGGTACAGGAGCACATGGCGGCTAACCTCAAAGCACGTCTTGCGGACGTCGCTAAACGCAAAGAGGTGCTGCTGGGTTCCAACCAGTTCCCGAACTTCACCGAGAAAGCCGGCAAGAAAATCAAAGCCGACGCCGGTGCTTGCAGTAGCATCTGCACATGCAAGACGGATAAGAAACAGGCTGCTTGCGGCTGCGGTAGTTCTTGCGAGAACGCGCTGCCGACGCTGCCAGTTGCCCGTGCTGCCGAGGAGTTCGAACAGCTCCGTTTGGAGACCCATGCTCACCATCGGCAACCTCGCTATGCGTATCGCGCGTGCGCAGTTCAGTTGTAACTTCCTCGCGTGCGCAGGATACAAGGTCATCGACAACAACGGCTTTGCTACCATCGCCGAAGGTATCAAGGCGGCTCGCAAGGCGAAAGCGGATATCATCGTCCTCTGTTCGTCCGACGACGAGTACGCAACCCTCGCGCCGAAGGCATGGAAGAAACTGGAGAACGCCAAAGAGATCTTCATCGTTGCTGGTGCTCCGGCTTGCATGGAGGACCTTCAGAAGCTCGGCATCCGGAACTTCATCCACGTCCGTTGCAATGTATTGGATACACTGAAAAACTTAAATGCTCAACTCCTTAAAAAATAAGCCCTATGAAACCAGATTTCAAACAAATAGATATCAAGCAAGTGGCTGCAAGTAAGGTCTTGGGCCCGAACACCGCCGACTGGCAGACGCCGGAGCTCATCGACGTCAAGCCTATTTATACCAAAGAGGACCTCAAAGGCATGGAGCACCTCGACTACGTGTCCGGTATTCCTCCGTTCCTCCGTGGCCCGTATAGCGCCATGTATCCGCTGCGTCCCTGGACCATCCGTCAGTACGCCGGATTCTCCACCGCTGAGGAGTCCAACGCTTTCTACCGCCGTAACCTCGCTTCCGGTCAGAAAGGTCTGTCCGTAGCCTTTGACCTGCCGACCCACCGCGGCTACAACGCCGATAACATGCGTGTCGTAGGCGACGTCGGAAAAGCCGGCGTGTCTATCTGCTCGCTCGAGGATATGAAGGTCCTCTTCGCCGGTATTCCGTTGAACAAGATGTCCGTCTCCATGACCATGAACGGCGCCGTGCTGCCGATCCTCGCGTTCTATATCAACGCCGGACTCGAGCAGGGAGCTAAACTCGAGGAGATGGCAGGTACCATCCAGAACGATATCCTCAAGGAGTTCATGGTGCGTAACACCTATATCTATCCGCCTAAGTTCTCCATGAAGATCATCGCCGATATCTTCGAATATACCTCGCAGAACATGCCTAAGTTCAACTCCATCTCCATCTCCGGCTACCATATGCAGGAAGCGGGTGCTACCGCGGACATCGAGTTGGCTTACACGCTTGCTGACGGTATGGAGTACCTCCGCGCAGGTGTCAACGCCGGCATGGATGTGGACACTTTCGCACCGCGTCTGTCCTTCTTCTGGGCGATCGGTATGAACCACTTCATGGAGATTGCCAAGATGCGTGCAGGACGTATGTTGTGGGCGAAGATCGTTAAGTCTTTCGGTGCCAAGAACCCGAAATCCATGGCGCTCCGTACGCACTGCCAGACCTCCGGTTGGTCGCTCACCGAGCAGGACCCGTTCAACAACGTCGGACGTACTTGTATCGAAGCGATGGGAGCTGCGCTCGGTCACACTCAGTCGCTCCACACCAACGCACTCGACGAGGCTATCGCGCTGCCGACGGACTTCTCCGCACGTATCGCACGTAACACCCAGATCTACATCCAGGAGGAGACCAAGGTCTGCAAGGAGATCGACCCGTGGGGCGGTTCCTACTATGTAGAGTCGCTCACTCAGGAACTCATGGAGAAAGCGTGGGCGCATATCCAGGAGATTGAGAAACTGGGCGGTATGGCAGCTGCTATCGAGACCGGTATTCCTAAGATGCGTATCGAGGAAGCCGCTGCACGTACACAGGCGCGTATCGACTCCGGACGCCAGAAGATCATCGGTATCAACGAGTATCGTCTCGAGCACGAAGACCCGATCGACATCCTTGAGATTGATAACACCGCCGTTCGTGAGCAGCAGGTAGCACGCCTCGCTGAACTCCGTGCTAACCGCGACGAGAAAGCCGTACAGGCTGCTCTTGCCGAGATCACCGAGTCCGTACAGAAATGGGCTGACGGCGGTAAGGGTGAGAACCTCCTCGCCCTGGCTGTCAAGGCCGCAGGGCTCCGCGCTTCACTCGGAGAGATCTCCGACGCATGCGAGAAAGTCGTTGGACGTTATAAAGCAACTATCAGAACTATTTCAGGCGTGTACGCTTCAGGAACCAAGGGAGACGAGTACTTTGAGAAGGCTCAGGCTCTCACCGCTGCCTTCGCTAAGAAAGAAGGCCGTCAACCGCGTATCATGATCGCTAAGATGGGCCAGGATGGTCACGATCGTGGTGCCAAAGTAGTAGCAACCGGTTATGCCGACTGCGGCTTTGATGTCGATATGGGTCCGCTCTTCCAGACCCCGGCAGAGGCTGCCAAACAAGCAGTGGAGAACGACGTCCATGTACTGGGTTCACAAGACCCTCATCCCGCAGGTCATCGAGGAGCTCAAGAAACTCGGCCGTCCGGATATCATGGTCACCGCCGGTGGTGTCATCCCCGCGCAGGACTATGACTTCTTGTACAAAGCTGGTGTCGCTGCAATATTTGGACCGGGTACATCAGTAGCATACAGTGCATACACTGTTATGCAGCTACTGATGCAAGAGTAATGCACTCTCTCTGACGACAAAAGGCGGGTCACTTTGTTGACCCGCTTTTCTTATACATTAGGGAATATGCCAAGGATGTGACGGAGGTAGTCGGGGTCGGCGAAATCGCGGAAGCCGGTGTCCTTTTGGTTGAGAGAGGCGATGAGGTTCATGTCCTCGTCGGAGAGGGCGAAATCGAAGATGTCGAAGTTAGCCGCCATGCGCTCTTTATGGGTCGATTTGGGGATGGCAACGATGCCTCTTTGGATGAGCCATCGGAGGGAGACCTGAGCCGTCGTCTTGCCGTACTTGGCGCCTATTTCCGTCAAGACGGGATTGTGAAGAATGTCATCGTTTCCCTGACCTAATGGTCCCCACGCCATCATTTTCGTGTCATAACGCGCCATCTCGGGTTCGATAGTGCGTTGCTGGCATAGGACGCAACACTGGAGCTGGTTCACGGCAGGTTTGATGTCCACGGAGGAGGCAAAATCATAGAACCGGCATGCCTGGAAATTGCTGACACCGATGGCGCGCACCTTTCCTTCCCTGTATGCTTTCTCCATCGCCCTCCACGAGCCGAATACATCGCCGTACGCCTGATGCACGAGCAAGAGGTCGATATAGTCCGTTTGGAGGCGTTTCAGCGAGTCCTCTATGCTTTTTGCCGCCCGTTCTTCGCCGGCGTTGGTAATCCAGATCTTAGTGACCAAGAAGATGTCCTCGCGTTTGATGCCGGACTTGGCGATCGCCGCCCCCACTCCATCCTCGTTATTATAGGCTTGGGCGGTATCAATCATGCGGTAACCAACTTGGAGCGCGTCCGAGACGCAACGCTCCGCTTCCTCGGGAGCAACCCGGAACACACCGTATCCCAGAAGCGGCATCTGAATGCCGTTATTCAATGTAATCGTTTGCATATCAGTGAGTTAAATTATTTCTTGGCCGGTTCGGTAAAGGCGACTTGTTTGTGTACAAAGAGGCCGGGGAGCATGGTCATCTTGATTCCGTCTATACAGGGTCCGAACATATAGAGCGCGTAGGGTTTCCAGAGGTCACGACTCCACTCTACGGCATATTTGCGCGGGTGAATATCGACCGCCGTCGGGTTGCTCTTGGGAATCAGCGAGTTAGCTATGCCGGTGAATAGATCGGCGTTGTTGGTGATGATTTTATAGGGGATGTTATCCTCCTTGTGGACCTTGACATCGAGGCCTTGGTACTGCATACAGAACGTACCGTTTGCCTTCACATCATCGCCGCTGTACGCCGCGTCAATCCGGTTGACGTGGCAATCACAAGTGATACCCACGAGGGGACGGACGAAAGGATTCATGACATCGAGTTCGACCTCCGTACCTGAGAGAGAGAGATCGAATGTGGATTTCTTATCCATATGGATATTATAGGACGCCTCTACCCTGCCAGCCTTCCCCCACGGCGCTTTTGCGCGGTTCCGCCATACGGCACCCGGTCGGTTGGTGATATTCGCGAGGGCGAGACGAATGTCCTTAAAATGCAGTTCGCCGACGTTAATGTCGGTCAGGGACAGTTTGACATCTATCTTACGGGCGAGCGCGTCCACCTTGTTGATCTTGAAGATCGCAGGGATGAGACGGAGGTACTCCTGTGGCGTTCCGAAAGGCTGTTTAGGTCCGATGGTCTGGTCTCGGAAGACCTGCATGCGGCGGATGTCCACATCGATCTTATCGAGGGTGTAATCCTGCGCGAGCGCCTTGCGGACGGGGTTGAGAGGCGAGGTGGAGAGGGAGTTGAGCTCGAGGTCAATCCACGTGATGTAATCCTTCGCTTTTTTTGCCATGAAGGTATGTGAGACGGTGTTGTAGATACGGGTGTAGCCGAGCGTGAGAGGTCCCTGGTTCTCGGTCTTGAGGTTGTGCACCTCCATTGCGGTCATGCCGTCCGGCAGGGCTATTTTTGCCGCTGCGAGAGAGAGCGAATAGACGGAATCGTTGTAAGTGAGGAGCGAGTCGGCGAGGTTATACCCTATCCCGTTGCAGGCGAGCGAGAGGGTGTCCACCTTCAGGTCGAGCGGGGAAGAAGTGCTACGCATCCATGCGCGTAGAGACTCCACCTCAATATGCTTGACCTCAATCTCCTTGAGGAAGGAGTTCGCCTTCGCGAGCGTGGTGTCCTCGGGCAGCGCGGGCAGCAGCGAGGCGGGGTTGTTCTCGTCCATACAAACGGCTATGGCAGGTTCGTCCAGCGAGATCTTGTAGATATGCAGACGGCCGTGGCGGAGCTGGTGGTAGTCGATATTCCATACCGCGAGCGTGGGTATATGGAGCGCCATGCCTGGTACGACAGAGTCCGTAGAAACCGAGTCCTCGCTGAGATTGAGGTTGTTGGTGCGGAAAGTGATGTCCGTGACGATCGCCGAACCGCTGAGCAGATGAAGATAAATATGTCCTACCGAGGCCTCCGCTCCGGGCATGTTGACCAACGCCTTGGAGACCTCCCGTTTTACGACTTTAGAGGCAATAATATCTGCTGCCAGAAAAAGTCCGATTACCAGCACTACGAGGGCTCCAATGACCCATAGTGCAATTTTAGTACCTTTTTTCACTTTTTTAATTGTTTAATATCATTTTTTTAGACCTCAAAGAAGCCGAGCTGGCTGATGGCTGTGAGCATGCGGGCGATGTACTCGCTGTCGGGCTCCGTCCACCGGAAGCCAAGCCTCAGCAGGACTTGTGAGGTATAAGCGTTATTGCGATCGACTATATGCGTGGGCTTGGCAGAGGAGTTGCTCCGGTACGCCAGCATGGTTGTGAGAAGGGCTGCTTTCTTAGGATCCTCCGCCGCCTGTTGGAGGATAGCGTCGAACTCGGGCGTCTCCACAAAGCGTATCTCCGTGCCAATTCTCTTGAGCTCCGAGAGGACGTCGCCCAAGAGTCGTATATGGGTGTTATAGGGCATGAAGACGGTACACTCTTCGGGCGTGGTAGCGAGCAGGACAATGGCGCGGGCGGTCTCATTGATCGGCGAGAACTCGGTGGGCGAGTCGTATTGCTCGTACGGACAGCAACCAAGCATGTTGAAGATCTTGATGCGCCCCATGTAACTATTGGTGGAGAAATTGACCTGGAACTCGCCGTCGTAACTGCGCGCAGCAAGGTTACCGACCCTCATGATCTTCGCTTTCAGTCCCTTATGCGCGACAGCATCCAAGATGAGCCGGTCAGCCAGGAACTTAGAGTGCATGTACTGGTTACCGAGGTCCTGCCCAAAATAGATGTTGCGTTCGGTGAGTACGGGAGCGGGCGTGTCGTCGCCTATCCAGATACCGCCTGTCGAAGTAGTGGATACATGGACGAGCGCCGCGCCTGTAGCGAGACAGAAGTCCACGCAACGCTGCGCGCCGCCGATATTCACATCCTCGATGTCCGTGCCCTTGGAGAAATGTTTCACGTTCGCGGCACAGTTGAAGACGGTGGTTATTTTTACCATTTGGGCATTCAGGCATTGGTATATATCGGAAGTGACATCGCCGTTGACGACGAAGAGTCGGGTGCCGAAAAGGTCGTCGAAACGCCTGCTGAAATAGTAGAAGAGCAGGTTGCGTACCCGGCGCTCGGCGTCATGCTGATCCTTTCCGCGGACGAGACAGGTGATCGTCTCGGCGTCGGAGTCGATGAGTTCACGCAGGACATGGATACCCAAGAATCCCGTGGCACCCGTGAGGAGGACATGCCCTAAGGGATTTGAGATTTGACATTTGTCATTTGAGATTTGGTCACTTACGAAGGTGTCCAGGGTATTCTTTGCCAAGAGGGCGTTGATCGGCTCGTAGTCAAAGTTATTTACCATCTGGTCACTTACCATCGAGTCATTGGGTGCACCGCCTTTGACGAGTTCCGCCAGAAGCCGCGGCGAAGGATGGTTGAAGAGGTCGGCATACGCGATATGTTGGCCCGCCTTGTCCGCCTCGATGATGACGCGAGTGACCATGAGGGAAGTACCGCCGAGTTCGAAGAAGTTATCGGTAGCTCCGACTTTCTCAAGGCTCAGTACTGACGCAAAGATATCCGCGAAGAGTTTCTCCGTATCATTGGCAGGCGCCTCGTAATCGTGGTCGTCGGTCTGTATCTTCGGCGTAGGAAGTGCCTTGCGGTTCACTTTCTGGTTCTGGTTAAGCGGAATGAGATCAATCTGCATGATTGCCGCCGGAACCATGTACGAAGGTTTGCGGGCGCGGATAAAATCATTGAGCGCGGGAATGTCAACCGGCTTGTCGCTGACAATATACGCGGCGATGAACTTACCGCCGTTAGGATAATCGAAGGCCTGCACCGTAGCGTCCTGAACGCCCTCGAACTCACGGATGACCGCCTCTACCTCTTTGAGTTCAATACGGAATCCGCGAATCTTGACCTGACCGTCACGACGGCCGACAAACTGGATGTTGCCATCCGGCAAATATCGAACGATATCGCCCGTGCGGTAGCAGCGAAGACCGTTGTACGTGACGAAGGTCTCGGCTGTTTTCTCGGGGAGATTGAGGTATCCTCGTCCGACCTGCGGACCGGACACCCATAACTCACCTGCGGCACCAAGCGGCAGGCGATGGCCTTCCGTGTCCATGACGAAGAGACGGAGGTTATCCAGCGGTTTGCCGATAGGTATATGTTGCTCGTATCCGGAGAGCGCATAGGCGGTAGTGAAGATCGTACACTCGGTCGGACCATAGCCGTTATGGAGCGTGTAGTTAGTTGGCGGCGTGAGGGCAGAGAGCGCCTCTCCACCCACAGAGAGGTGACGCAGACTATGGCAATCGATGTTCGTAGCAAACTGATAGCCGATCTGGGTGGTCATGAACGAGTGCGTGATGCCCTCCCGGTCGAAATACTCGCCGAGTTCGGGCAGGTTGAGTCTCATGTCCTCCGGCACGATCACCACGGCTGCGCCGCAGGTCAAAGCCGGGTACATATCCATCATACAGGCATCGAAACCGAAGGAAGCATACGCCGCCACCTTATCGCCCGCGTGGAGATCGTAGTACCGATGGTACCAGTGGCAGAACGCCACGAGGTTGCCATGCTCCAGCATCACGCCCTTAGGCTGTCCGGTCGAACCGGAGGTGTAGAGGAGGATGAATAAATCCGAGGGATTTATATTTGAAATTTGAAATTTGAAATTTGAAATTTGGGATTTAGCCAACTCCTCCAGCTCTTTTTCGGTGAGGAGCATGCAGGAGTTACCATCTTTCTGCATGTACTCCAGTCGCTCGGCAGGATAACTCGGGTCGAGCGGCATGTATGCGCATCCTGTCTTGAGGACCGCCAGCGCGCCGATCGGCATCCATTCGCTACGCTGCACCTCGATGGCGATGACACCCGTTGTAGGATGCAGGCCGGCTGCAATACGGTCGGTAATCTCATCCAGTTCGCGATATGTGATACGTTTGTCGCGGAATATAACCGCTATGTTGTCCGGCGTTTTCGCTACTTGCGCACGGAAGAGCGAGATGATGGTCTGGGTATTATCGTACGGCACCTCGGTTTGGTTGAAGGAATCGAGGAGCGTAAGTTGCTCTTTATCAGTCAGTTGGATTGAGCGTACGGCAGCCTGAGTATCGTTCGCAAAGGCAGCAACGGCATTGCTGACCGAGTCTGCGAGCGACTGCATCATTTCGCGGCTGTACCGCCCGTCGTCATACTCAATCGCCACGGAGGGCTGTCCGTTGACCTCCACGATGTAGAAAGCAATCTTAAATTTCGGCACATTGAGTTCCATGTTCTCCGTGAGGAGTTTCTGTCCCTTGACCTGATAGTCGGTCAGGACGCCGATCTGGTAGGCGTACATGATCTCCGCCGTGAGGTCATAATCTGCCGCAATCCGTGCGAACGGATAGTTCTCGTGGGCGAGCGTCTGCTCGAAGTTCTCTCCGGTCTCACGGACGAAAGTGAGGACATCGCTGCTGCCGATCTTGGTGCTGAGCGCGAGGGTATTGACGAACATACCCATGGTGTTCGCCACCTTGAGGTTGGAGCGTCCGTTGGAGATGGTGGTGATGCAGAGGTCCTCGGCGTTCGCGAAACGCGAGAGAGTATAGAAGACGGCTGCGAGTGTGGCTCCGGCAGGTGTCACTCCGGCAGCTTTAGCCAGACGCTCTGCCGCCGCAAAATCCATCGGTGCATAGACCTGTCCGATCTCGCCGTCCTTTGGGTTGGTGAGGTCCGCAGGGATCTCCGTTGGTCCTTCCACCTCGGCTAAACGTGAATGGAAGAAATCCTTCGCAGCAGCGTATTCGTCACTCGTCTCCGCCTCTTTCTCTTCCGCCACAAAACGGGTGTACGAACACATCTCCGGTTCAATCTCGCCACCGTTGAGGAGGGTGCACAGTTCGCCGAAGAAGATGTTATACGAAGCACCGTCGCATACGAGGTGGTGAATATCGGAATAGAGGTACAGCGCCTGCTCCGTACGCACGATGGCGAAGCGGCAGAGAAGGTCGTTGGTCAGATTAAACGGCCTGACGAACTCCGCACGGAAGGTATCGAGGTCCGCCTCTTTGAGTTGGTGCAGGTCAATCTTGAGCACCTGAGTGCGGTCGATCACCTGTTCCACGCTTGTGTCGTTCGTGCGGAAATGCACGAAGAGTTCGGGGTGGTTATTCACAATCGTCTCCACCGCAGCACGGAGTTGGTCGTCGGTGATGTCCATCGGCAAACGCGCGCGTGTGGGTATATTATATAAGGTGGAGGTCGGGTTCTTCATGCACTCGAAATAGACGCCTGTCTGCGAGAAGGATAAGGGGAAAGCTGCGGTCTCAGTCGTCATGTCGTCATGTCGTGATACCGTCATATCGACACCGCCGGTTAATACCGCTTTCAGTATTTCATTCTCAATAGTCTGGAGGTTTGCGCCCTTGATCAGCAGTTTGGCGTCGAGCTGGACACCGAAACGCTTATAGACCTGGGTGGCTAATTTGATCGCCGAGATAGAGGAGAGTCCCACATAACGGAGGTCAGTAGTAAGCCCGAAATCGCTGTTTCCGACGATGCCGACGATGAGTTCTTTGAGCTGCTCCTCCAGGACATTGAGCGGAGCCGCTTCCTTTGTACTTTGTACATTGTTTCTTTGTCCTTTCGGCTCGGGGAGCGCCCGTTTATTCACTTTCTGGTTCTGATTGAGCGGAATAGCATCAATCTGCATGGTCACAGTCGGCACCATATAGGGCGGTTTCTGGTCCATGATAAAGGCATTGAGCGCCTCGATATCTATCTGCCGGTCGCTCACCACGTACGCCGCGATGAACTTACCTCCGCCCTCCGGAAAATCGAACGCCTGCACGGTAGCATCCTTGATGCCCTCGAACTGACGGATGACCGCCTCTACCTCCTTGAGCTCGATGCGGAAGCCGCGAATCTTGACTTGTCCGTCCTTGCGACCGACAAACTCGATGGCTCCGTCCTCTCGGTAACGGACGATATCGCCTGTGCGGTAACATCTAAGACCATTCCAGTCCACGAAAGCCTCGGCAGTCTTCTCGGGGTTGTTGAGGTAACCGATACCCACCTGCGGCCCGGCTATATAGAGTTCACCCGCTGCGCCCCACGGCACACGATGACCGTACTTATTGACGATGAAGAGCTGCGCCGTGTCATTCGGAAAACCGATCGGGATATTGGGTTCGTTCTTCTCTACCCAATAACTGCTGGCATAGACAGTACATTCCGTCGGTCCGTACCCGTTCTGGAAACGGTAGGAAGGCGGATTGACGCTCATCAGCTTCTCTCCGCCGGTGCCTAAGAATTTCATAGACGGAATATCGGGGTAGTTCTGTACCATCTGGGTAGCTACCTGCGTGGTCATGAAAGAATGCGTGATAGCCTCCTTCACAAAATAATCATGCAGTGCCTCCAAATCAAAGCGGATATCATCGCCTATGATGTATATAGCTGAGCCGGCGACGAGGCATCCCCATAAATCGTGCATGAACGCATCGAACCCGTAGCCCGCATATGTGGCATAGCGGCTGTCAGGCGTGAGACCTATATGATGCACATGGAAATCGCAGAAAGTGAGGATATTCTGCTCACTGAGCATCACACCCTTCGGCGTACCCGTCGTTCCCGAAGTATAGAGGAGGATGAACGCACCCGCCTTGCCGTCATACTGCGCCGCGTCGGTCCGCATGAAATCCAGACGCTCCGCAGGATAGGAACTATCCAGCGGCATCGCCGTCATACCTGCCTTGGCAATAGCGAGCGGCACGAGTGCCATCTGTTCGTTACGCGGCACAGAATAACCGATCACGTGCTCGCCGCATTTCTCTGTATATTGCGGATTGAGGGTGTCCGTCAAGCGGTCCACTTCAGCATACGTCAGTTTCTTGTCGCCCGAAACGATGCAGATGGCATCCGGTTGCTCGACTACGTGTTTCTTGAACCGCGAAACCAAACTATCTCCTTCGGCAATTCGATATGCCGAAATATCGGGGTTTCGGGCATCCAACCACTTTGTCTGCTCATTAGAGCACAGTTCTATCTCGCTCACCGTATCGGCTTTCACCATTGAACGAAGGATACAATCATAGCACTCCACCAGTTCCCGGATAAACGCATCGTTGTAGTCCGATGTAGCATAACTCATCTTGAGCCAATAGTGCTCATTCATCTCCTCCAGTTCGGCACTCAGTTTCCATCCCGGAACCGGTTTTCTCAGATCGACAGGCGGTACCGATTCATTGCCTAAAAGCAGGTTTCGTCCTTCGTCCACAACCCTTCCCTGATAGACGAACATCACCGGGTTGTTCAGTCCCAAATCCTGTACCGCATCCTGATAGGCATAATACATATACTTGCGCGTCTGCTGCATCTGTTCATCCAGAGCGTCCATGAGTTCCCTCAAGGGCATGGGCGACGGCCGGTTGCTCCATTCCGCAAACACCGGCAGGGTATGGACCATCATGGTCACCGTTTCTCTGGTGCGGCGATCGGAACGCCCGTAATAAGCCGTGCAATACGATGCTTTCTCCTCTGCCGAATAAGTAGCCAGCAGCAGCGACCAGGCGGTCTGCATGATAACACTCTCTTTAGCACCGAAGCGTTGCTCTATGGCATGAATATCGTCCTTGTTAACAGAGAGCGGGTAGAATTTATATGCGTAAGAATGATCCGGATCGTCTCCTGACTTCCGGAGAGCCAACTCGGATTGCGGGATAGGCAGCGAGTCCGTGTCAGCCGCATCGCAGAACGTCCTGGCGTACCACTCTCGCGCCTCGCTCATCTTCACTTCATCGGCTCGTTGTGCAGCTTCCTCCTGCGCTATTGCCCCGCCATCCAGGGTCTCGGGAGTAAGCGGCTGACCATTATATGCCCGACTGATATCACGCGCCAGCGCCATCAGCGAAAAGCCATCCGAGACTACATGGTGTACATCCAGATAGAGATACCTGGAGACGGAAGAGGAAGCATCCGATACTTGATAAATCTCTGCGCGGTAGAGACGCTCTCCATGAATATCCATCGCACGGGAGAATGTCTTTTGCACCTCCGTCCACTCCTGCATAGACAAGTCTATCCGCCGTACAAGGGGTTTGGCACCCTCCACGATCATAGGCATCCCATCTTCGTCCGACTCAATGCGACCGCACATATACGGATGCGCATTCAGCGTGGCAAAAATAGCTGCCTGCAATCGATCCAAATCTACGCTATCCGGCAGGGTGTATAGAGCCGGATTCTGGTAATTAGCCTCATCACTCACGGTTGTCTCGCAGGCATAGAACACGCCTAACTGCGCTTGGCTCAATGAACTTTTCATGGTTTTTATTCCGACTTTAGTCTATTTGAAAAATATTCTGGAACCCGCTCATGCGGAAAATATCAGCTACATCCTCGTTCAGGTGCTCAATGCGCACGGAGCCGCCGTGGGCTTCACTCTCGCGCTTGAGTTGCATGAAGAACCGCAGGCCGGCAGAGGAGATGTACTCCATCTCTGCACAGTCAATCAACAGAGACTCTGCTGCATGGTCCAGGATTAACTGCAGTTGGTCGGCTTGCTCCGTCGTGGCAATAGTGTCCAACTCGCCTTGGATATGAACGATGGTCTCCTGTTCTTTTTTCTCGATTTTGATTTGCATAGTATCAACAGTTTTTAATGATTATCAATTCGTTATGTCCGTCCTCAGTCCGGCGGTATTGCAGGTCGTCCGCAATCTGTTTGAGCAAGGTTATACCTAATCCGCCTATCTGCCGCTCCGCCACGACTTTCTCCGTATCAGCAGAGGCTTGCGCGGTGGGATCAAAGGCAATGCCGTCATCGGACAGTTTCAGTAGCAATCCGTTTACCCGCTCATGTTTCAGACTCTCGACGCTCAATCCTATCTCCGTTGCGTGCGAATAATGGACGATATTGACCACCGCCTCTTCCAACGCCAATTCCAGTTTCTTGAGTGCCCTTTTCTCTATTCCCATGCAAAGACCATACTCATGTACCGCTGCGCGGAGAGCCGGCCATTGGTCCATCTTGTTCTCAACCTGCATGGCGACAGGTTCTACTCCACCCGTTTTGCGGATGATCATGAGCGTGATATCGTCCGTTGGTACGGTGTCCACCATGAAGCTTTTCACCTCTTCTTGCAGTTCATAACACAGGATGGTGTCCGGCTGGCGACCGATGATGTCGCGCCAGCGCGCGAGACCTAACATCTCACGCCGGGCATTGCGCGCCTCGGTGATACCGTCCGTGTAGAGGACAATGGAGTCACCTTCACCCAACATCGTCCCTTGTTCCTCAAACCGGAAAGTGCCATCATAACCCATTGGTATATTAGGAATCAAGTCCAAGCCGCGTACGTGCTCCGCAGCATGCTCACTCACTACCTGCGGCGAGAGATGACCCGCATTGCAGTACAGCAACAGGCCGGTAGGGATATGCAGCCGCCCGATAAAAGCAGTGACGAACATCATACTCGGATTGTTCTCGCTCAGGACGCTATTCATCTCCTCCATGATGACTTTGGGCGAGCGTAACCGCTGTACCGCCGAACGGAAGAGGTTAACCGTCGCGCTCATGAACATGGCAGCCGGCACACTCTTGCCACTCACATCGCCAATGATGAAATAGAGGTCTTCTCCCTTGCGGTAGAAATCATACAAATCGCCGCCCACTTCGCGCATCGGTTCCAACACCGCCTGCACTTCGATATCGCCATCCGCACTCGCCTGTCGGCATTCGTCTCGGGATTTCAAAATACCTCTTTGAATGCCGCTGGCGATTTGTAACTCTTGCTCCATCAGCCGGTTTTCCGTCTCCACACGGGCATATGCCTCTTGGTCTGACCATAACCTGCGGATCAGGATGCCGGCTACGCCCAGACCGATCAGTAACACCAATAAGGTTATTATCGAACTATTGCGAACACTACGCCACACATGGCTATCGGGAACTCCGATCTCAAGCCTCATGTCCATCGGAGAAAGCATCATCGACTGGATTATCATATTATCGGCATCCAATGTCGTTCGCTCACCCATGTTTTTGCTCTTCAGCATTAGCGAGCCATCGGTACTATAAAGGATGCAGTATGCGTCGTCAAAAGGCTTAATCTCTTCCAGCATTGTATTTATCCACTTTAAGCTGAAATCCAAACCTATTACGCATGCCAACGAGTCGTTATAATCGACTCTAACCGAGTGGGTACAAATCGGTTCTGCGAAATCTTCATCCCTGTAGGAAGGGCTCCAATAGCCGTTCATATCGCTCGTCAAAGCGCCCTGATACCATTTGGCTTGGAAATAATCATGCTCGTCATCGCCATAAAGCATAGTGATGATAGAATCGCCGGACCGATATGCGCACGGGCAGTACCAGTAGTCATTTTCATGATAAAACCCCGACCGGAAACTGACATAACAGGAGAGGATATCCGGCTTGCGTTTAAGGGTAATAAACGTTTCCCGCAAAATCTTTTCCGGAAAACCGAAATGCGACTCCACATAATCTTGCATTTCCTCACCCGCATCCTGAATATCAAATATCTCAAGAATAAAATCCTTCTGCGCCAATTGCATCTCATAGTCGATATGCTCCAGCACTCTCCTCTCCTCCCATTTATAGGCGACGAAGAACTGGATCGTCATGGCGATGACGAGAAACAGAGCACCTGCTATAGGTAACCATCTATACCGCATTTTGTTCTTTGTTACGAATTTGGCTACAAAATTACTGCTTTTTTCTGACATATGCAAGAGTGAGAGAATTTTTTATATAGCGTCACACACGAAACAAGACGAATTATTGTATCTTTGAGCGGCAACCACTATACATGAATCGCAACAAAAACAAAGAAGCCCGGTATCTTACGATATCGAGCTTCTGAAAGTGGCGGCTACCTGTCGCGGGCACTATCCTCGTCTATGAGCCAAAACTACGTTCTGGCAGTAAATACTCGGATGTGCTCCGCTCTCCCCAAGAATTAAAATTCTCGGGGACCCCGATGGAAGGAGAGTAGGTAGCATCGCCACATATACAAAGAGCCCTCATCGTAATGATGAAGGCTTCTGAAAGTGGCGGCTACCTACTCTCCCCCGATGCAATTTCCGCAGTCCCATCGGCGATGCTGTGTGTGGGCGGCTCTGCCGCCTCTCCGCGCCACGCGCCCGTGAGCGCGCACAGCCCACACCCCACACCGTCCGCCACCGCAGACACCGCGCGCGCCTCTGAAACAGGCTTGGCGATGTCAAACGGAGATTAGACCGCCCGGGACATAAAAGATATGGGCTCTCTCAAAAAGAAAATATAGGGCTTTCCATTTTTCGAGCGACAGCGAAGAAGAGTTTAGTAATTGAGCAGGGGCAGCGTTTTCACACTCCGGCACACATTATTATAATACGCGCGTGAGCGCGTGTGCGCACGTACGCCTATAGCTAAGGGAAAGGGCTGCTTAGGTTGGTGTGTAGAAATGGAGCGTGGGTTTGGGGTATTTGGAGACAGTAGGCGTTGGGAGTGTTGGTTTATAGCGTTATTTGCGAGGGGAAGCGTGATTTAAAAGAGGGAAAGGCGTAGGTGGCGTGGCGGTGCGGTGTTGTTTGCGTTGGATAGCGTTGGTTTGCGTTGATTGGTAGGCGGCATGTGGTGGCATTGCTATTCGCAGGGGAAAGCGTGGTTGGGTGGTATTTCTATTCGTGTGTGCTACACACGCGGAAGCGTAAACACTAAAAACCGTTTGGGATTGCGTAGTATGCGGCTTGGGGAGCCGCGTAGATGACTAAACACCTATCATGCTACGATAGTTTTTTGACATAAGCAAATAAATCTTCCGATTTATTAAGCCCCCACCCTTTCACATCCGTCCATAAATCAAAACATTATTAGCGTATCTCGAAAAAATATTGTATCATCGCAGTTGTTTTATCATCATTTGAACGTGCGGAGCACATAAAACAGCCGCGAGAGTAACGAGCACCTTATTAGGAAAGCCCTATATATAGACAAAGACCGTGACCAGAGGGAACACCTTATTGAGAGAGAGCCCATAGATTTTATGTAGTCGGGCGGTATAGACGGAGTTCGGGAGTAGTCAAGCCTGCTTCAGAGGCGCGCGCGGTGTCTGCGGTGGCGGACGGTGTGGGGCGTGCGGTGTGCGCGCTCACGGGCGCGTGGCGCGGAGAGGCGGCAGAGCCGCCCACACACAGCATCGCCGATGGGACTGCGGAAATTGCATCGGGGGAGAGGAGGTAGCCGCCACTTTCGGAGACACCGAGGATTTATCCCCGAGGGCTCTTTGTTTGTGTCGCTACGCGCCACCGGCTACCTACTCACCCGCGCTGCCTGCCTTCTATCTGTCCGTCTTAAAAAAAATGTCGGAACGAAGAGACGACCGCAAGACGTGAGGTTTACCGAACTCCTTATTGGGGGAAAGAAAAAGAATCGTTCGGTTGTAAAAAAAATACAATATCACCATATTGAAAGAAAAGAATATGCTATTTGTTGCATATCTCGAAAAATTATAGTACCTTGAATGGCATTTTGTTCTGTTTCTCACGTCAAACTGCAAATAAATTTGCATATTCCGAAAAAAAGCAGTACCTTTGCACGCAAAACGTGCAATATGACGGAGACTAAACGGTTCAAAGACATAGTGGTCACGGAGGACCTGCGGGACTTGCTTTCGGAGCAGGGCGCGGCACACGGACGGGCGTACATGTGGCAATGCAGACGCGGACAGATTCAGTTTAAGTATGCCGACAACACCTATACCATGCGTCGCGACGACCTGCTGTTCAGCCCTGCCAACCGTCTGCCGGACATCCTCAATCAGTCACGCGATTTCCGATGCACGGTCTTTGCCTTGGACGGCAAGAAGACAGAGGACATCCTCTATGCCTGTCTGCGCAAGGAGACCGACTGGATAGACAAACTGCATTTCGTGCTCCGCCATCCGATGATACACCTGTCGCCGCGGCAGGTCAAGTTGATTGATTCATACCGCCAACTCGTGCATTTATATGCGGACGAGACAGGCCGCTACCGCCGCCGTGTGGCGTTCCTGCAAGGGCAATCCATCATCTACGAACTGCTTTCGTGGGTGGACGAGGTAATGCGTCCTTCCGGGGATTCTCGTACCATCGTCTCGTCCCGGATGAATCAACTGTACGTGGCCTTTCTGAAACTGCTGGAT
>CAJOCN010000042.1:0-1827 GCA_905233255.1 Paludibacteraceae bacterium | reverse complement strand
TGCAAGTTCTTCCGCAAGCAGGCAGGTGTTTCTCCGGCTCAGTTCCGCGCAAACAAATAGTTGTCCAAATCGCAATAAACATTTTCTTCGTCTTGGTTTGATTTGGATAAATTAAATAGATTTAGTACCTTTGCATCCGATTTGATTTCGGACAACTAAATCTATTAGTCTATGGCAACACTTAAACACCTATTTTCGTACATCAACCATTCTTTCCGTGAGGGTTGGGACAGCCCTGCACTGACGGACTACGGCACAGACCGCACCTACACCTACGGCGACGTCGCCACGCAGATGGCGCGCCTGCATCTCTATTATGAGCAGCTCGGTCTCCATGCAGGCGACAAGATTGCTGTGTGCGGTGTCAACTCGTCCAACTGGGCGGTCGGTTTCCTAAGTATCCTCTCGTATAATGCCGTGGCGGTGAGCGTGCTGGCGGACTTCACAGGCGCGGACATTGAGAAACTGGTCAATCACTCCGATGCGCAGGTGCTGTTCGTCGGACCGATGGTGGAGAAGAAAATCAATATCAGCCACATGCCCGCACTCAAAGCCGTCATCTCCACGGCGGACTTCCATCTGGTCTATGCTGCGCAGCCCAAGTTCCGCGAGGCGTACGAGATGCTAGACGACACGTTCCAAGCCATCTACCCGCAGGGCTTTAAGCCCGAACATGTACACTACCGCGAAGACAATCTCGATGACCTTGCGCTTATCAACTACACCTCCGGCACAACCAGCAATCCCAAGGGTGTCATGCTCACCTACCGTTCGCTCTCATCCAACGTGCAGTACTCGATGGAGAACATGGAGTGCCATCCGGGTATCAATCTCGTGTCGCTGTTGCCACTGGCGCACATGTTCGGAATGATGATCGAGCTCATCTACCAGATGGCAGGCGGTTCGCATGTCTGGTTCATCACACGCCTCACCACGCCGGTGCTGATGCAGGCGCTGCGCGAGTGCAAGCCGATTATTATCATGGTTGTGCCGATGGTGTTGGAGAAAATCTATCAGAAACAGATAAGCCCTGTTGTACGCAAGCCGCTGGTACGTGTGCTATGGCATATCCCGGGCATCGGAACGCTCATAAAAAAGCGTATCCGCAAAGGACTGATGGACGCATTGGGTGGCAACATACGCGTCCTTATCTCTGGAGGTGCGGCAATTAATCCCGAAGTAGAGAAATGCCTCATGGACATCCATTTCCCCTACTTGACCGGCTACGGCATGACCGAGTGCGGACCGCTGGTGTGCTATGTGCCGTGGCAGCAGTTCAAGGCGCATAGTTGCGGACGGCTGGTGGACAGAATGGAGCTGCGTATCGACTCGCCCGACCGGAGAGGCTCCGGAGCCGGAAAGGCTATGCAGAGCGAAATCGTAGGCGAGATTCAACTGCGCGGCGACAACTGCATGGTCGGGTATTATAAGAACCCCGAAGCGACCAAGGCGGCGTTCACGGAAGACGGATGGATGCACACGGGCGACCTTGGGTGTATCGATGCGCAGGGCAATGTTTTCCTGCGCGGGCGATGCAAAACGATGATTCTCGGACCTTCCGGTCAGAATATCTATCCCGAGGAGATAGAGTCTCTGCTGAATGCCCAACCTGCGATAGACGAAGCACTGGTGGTGAGCCGCGACAACAAACTCCACGCACTCATCTATCTGACCGACGAACATGTGGAACAGATGCGAGAGGAAGGCATGAATCTTCAAGAAGCGGTTTTGCAGGCAGTGGAGGATGTCAATCGGCAATTACCCTCTTATAGCCGCATTGCTAACTTTGAATTTATGTTCAAGGAGTTCGAGAAAACGCCAAAGCGC
>CAJOCN010000041.1 GCA_905233255.1 Paludibacteraceae bacterium | reverse complement strand
CTGACAGGCTGACGGCTGACACCCTTGTTTATAAATCTCACACACGCGCGGGTGTGTATAGTTTTAGGAAAAGGGTGTCAGCCTGTCAGCCGTCAGCCTCTACCTTCTATATTACGATTAGCATTTACTTCTTCTAATCCCCTTTCCCTAACGATCCATCCCCTCGTTCCGGCCTTGCCTACCCGCTTGCTTTGGTAGCCGGCTTGCTGGAGCACCATCCCTAAGCGGCTAAGGGGCATCGGTTTCTTGATATTACCCCAGGAGACGAGTTTGTCGGAGATCTCGGCGGTGGTCATGAACTGCCCGCTGCCTTCGGCAGGGATGTCGAAATAGACCGCGAGCAACTGCTCCTCGTTCTCCTGCGCCCGGAAATCCTCGTTGTGCGTCTCGAACCAGTACTGGAAGCCGTGGTCGATCAGGTATTTCGCCTCCGCGTAGATCTGCTCGTACGGCAGGGTGATGTAGAAGGGGTTCTGGATCGTCTCCGCCAGGAACGGCAGCCACCGCCTGTTACCCGTGATGTCGGTCAGGAACTCCTGCTTGTTGCCGAACGCGACTGAATGAGTATTCTTAGCCGCGGGGGCACGATTAACGATTTTTTGTTGTAAAAAATGGTATTTGTGTTGCAATGCAACATGGTTTGCATACTTTGCAACATAATTACTTGTGTATATGCGATATTTATTGTACCTTTGCAAGCAAATTTATTTAATTCAAATGTCGCGATGAAAAAAGTAGTTCGATTTATCACCCTTTGTATGGCAGTGACCCTCGCCGCTTGTACGACGACCACTGCACCCAAACACACTTGTACACAAGTATCCGTTATGAAAGCCAACGGCGCTGACGGGATCCTCTGGCTGCCGGTTCAGGAGTCCATGGGAGAGGCTAACATCCGCATCCTCTCGGACAACCAACAGCTCGAGCTCATCCGTGTCCGTCTCGCCAAGGACAGTATTGATTATTTCGTTCCTTACGAGCTGAACCGCTGGGGCGACCGTGACCTCGTCATCGAGTTCCGTACCTGGCTGCCCGACACCGTACGCAGAGACCGGATGGTGTGCTGGGAGGCAATTCACAATTCACAATGCACAATGCACAATGCACAATGCACGGATTCTCCTTATCGTTCCCTCTATCACCATACGCCTTTGTTCGGATGGATGAATGACCCGAACGGTATGTTCTATGACGAGCAGACGGGCATCTGGCATCTCTACTATCAGCATAACCCCTACGGTGCCATGTGGGGCAACATGCACTGGGCGCACTCTACCAGCCGCGACCTTATCCACTGGGAACACCAACCGATAGCTATCCGTCCGACCGGACTGGGTACGATCTTCTCCGGCTCGGCGGTCATTGACCGTAACAACACCGCCGGCTTCGGCGAGAACGCCCTCGTGGCGATCTACACCGCCGATGGCGAGAGCCAGAAACAGGCGATTGCCTACAGCCTCGACGGCGGACAGACCTTCACCCACTATGCCGGTAACCCGGTTCTCACCGACACCATCGCTGATTTCCGTGACCCGAAGGTCTTTTGGGACAGTCTCACCAACCGCTGGGTCATGACCCTCGCCTGCCAGCAGGAGATACGGTTCTATGCCTCCGATAACCTCAAGGACTGGACCTACCTCTCTCGTTTCGGCGAAGGATACGGCTGCCACGACGGCGTATGGGAGTGCCCCGACCTGGTAGAATTAAAAATGAAAAATGAAGAATTAAAAACGGAGGAGAGCAAGTGGGTGCTGCTGGTCAATATCAACCCGGGCGGACCGTTCGGCGGCTCTGCTACCCAGTATTTCGTAGGCGACTGGGACGGGAAGGAGTTTGTAGTCGAAAGTCAAAAGTCAAAAGTCGAAAGCAAATGGCTGGACTACGGCATGGACCATTACGCTACCGTCACCTATCATAACGCGCCGGAGGGCAGGGTAGTAGCCCAGGGATGGATGTCCAACTGGCTCTACGCCAATAACCTCCCGACACTGCCTTTCCGCTCGCAGAACACCATCGCCCGTGACCTCTCCCTCTACATCGACGAGAACGGCGAATACCGCGTAGCGGTCAAACCCTCGCCAGAGTACGAGGCTCTCCGCGGCGAGGTCATAGAGCAGCCCACCGAGGCGTGTGTTATTGAAGTAGAGGTGCCGGCGGAGACGAAGAAGGCGACCTTCACCCTCTCCAATGACAAGGGCGAGAAAGTGGTCATGACCCTCAATATGCAGAAGAAAACCTTCTCCATGAACCGCCGCCACGCCGGTGACTGCTCTTTCTCCAAGGACTTCGCCACCGTCACCACCGCACCAATGCACAATGACCAATCACCAATGCGCATCACTCTCTTCATCGACCGCTGCTCGATTGAGGCGTTTGACGGCGAGGGCGCTTGGGCAATGACCAACCTCGTCTTCCCCTCCGAGCCCTACAACCATCTGGAGGTATCCGGCGGTGAGGCGACCATCTATAATTTGAAGATTTGAAGATTTATTAATCATTATTCATTATATTTATCATGAAAAATTCCAAATTTGCTCTGCTCTCCGTGATGCTTTGTTTCTTCACGATGGGCTTTGTGGACCTGGTGGGTATCGCCTCCAACTATGTGCAGCAGGATCTCGGTCTGACGCACGCACAGGCGAACATCATGCCGTCCCTCGTGTTCTTCTGGTTCCTGATCTTCTCCGTGCCTACGGGTATGCTGATGAATAAGATCGGCCGTAAGAAAACCGTGTTGCTCTCTATCCTCGTGACCGTCCTGTCTCTTATCCTGCCGCTCTGCGGCGAGAGTTACGCGATGATGCTGGTAGCGTTCTCGCTCCTCGGTATCGGTAACGCGCTGATGCAGACCTCGCTCAACCCGCTGGTATCGAATATCGTCACGGGCAACCTGTCCTCGACTCTGACTTTCGGTCAGTTCGTCAAGGCGATCGCCTCGTTCCTCGCTCCCTATATCGCTATGTGGGGCGCAACCGAAGCTATCCCGCACATGGGTCTGGGATGGAAAGTGCTCTTCCCGATCTATGCGATCATCGGTATAGTGGCTATCCTCGCGCTCGCGTTCACCTCTATTCATGAGGAGCCGGTAGCCAAGGGTTCGTCCTTCGTGGAGTGCTTCAAACTCTTGGGCAAACCTTTTATCCTCCTCTGTTTCCTGGGTATCATGTGCCACGTGGGTATCGATGTCGGTACCAACACCACCGCGCCTAAGATCCTCATGGAGAGGCTCGGCATGGGCCTCGCGGAGGCGGGATTCGCTACCTCCCTCTATTTCATCTTCCGTACCATCGGCTGTCTCTCCGGTTCGGCTATCCTGCGCCTCATCCCCGAGAAGGTGTTCTTTGCTATCTCCGTTTGCATGATCGTTCTGGCGATGATCCTCATGGGTGCCGGTACGGCGCAATGGGTGCTTTATACGGGTATCGCCCTCGTCGGATTCGGTAACTCGAATATCTTCTCGATCTGCTTTGCGCAGGCGCTCAATTACGATCCCGCGCACAAGAACGAGATCTCCGGTCTGATGATCATGGGTCTCTTCGGCGGCACTGTCTTCCCGCTCTGCATGGGCTTTGCGTCCGACCTCATGGGTACCCTCGGTGCCGTCCTCGTCATGTCCCTCGGTGCCGCCTACCTCGTAGGCTTCTGCCTCAAAATGAAAAAATAACTGTAATTCGTAATTTTTAATTTTTAATTTCCATGAAATACGTAATTGGCATAGGCGAGGCGCTCTTTGACTGCCTCCCGGAGGGCCGCAAACTGGGCGGCGCACCGGCTAACTTTGCATACCATGTATCGCAGTTCGGCCTCAACGGCTGCGCTATCTCCGCCATCGGCAAGGACGAACTGGGCGACGAGATCGTGGATACGTTCGAGCGCGTACATGAATCCCTTCCTACTTTCACCTATCAGCTCTCTACGGTGGAGCAGCCTACCGGTACCGTCAAGGTCACTCTGGACGACAAAGGTGTGCCCCAATACGAGATCTGTCTCGGCGTAGCATGGGATAATATCCCGCTCACCAACGCCATGCTGGAGATCGCCCGTCAGGCGCAGGCCGTCTGCTTCGGCTCCCTCGCACAGCGCTCCGAGACCTCCCGTGAGACCATTCAGGCTTTCCTTGACGCCACTCCGGCGGACGCTCTCAAGGTCTTTGATATCAACCTCCGCCAGTCGTGGTACACCGCCGAGGTCATCGCCGAGTCCCTCTCCCGTGCGAACATCCTCAAGATCAACGACGAGGAGCTGGATGTCGTAGCCACCATGCTGCTCGGCGAACCCACCGAACCGGGTGCTCTCATCGCCGAGGACCCTGAGAAGACCCGACGCATCTGCCGCGAACTCATCGCGCACTATGATCTCAAGATGCTCATCCTGACCTGCGGCGCCATCGGTTCGTATGTCTTCACGGCGGACGAGGAGTCGTATGTAGCGACCCCGAAGGTACAGGTGGCCGACACCGTCGGCGCCGGTGATTCTTTCACCGCTACCTTCGTGGCACAACTGCTGCTCGGCAAGACCATGCGCGAGGCGCACGAACGTGCCGTCAAGGTATCCGCTTTCGTCTGCACCCAGCACGGCGCCATGCCTGTCCTACCCGCAGAACTGAAATAAGAAAAATCGCCCTTCGGGGCGTTTTTTTTTGCATATATCAGAAAAAAGTTGTACCTTTGCACGAATTTTTGTTACAATGGACGAGAACGGACTCATATTCAGGTGTTTTGCCTCCGGCAGTAGCGGTAACTGTTACTACCTCGGCACGCGTCAGCGGGGAATACTCATTGACGCCGGCATCTCTGCGCGCCAGATACAGAAATGTCTGCGCGAGATGGGTCTTGATTTCCAGAACATCATGGGTGTGCTCGTTACGCACGACCACGCCGATCACATACGCGCCGTGGGTACGCTGGGCGAACGCGTGCATCTGCCGATTTATACGACTGCGAAGATACACGAGGGCATCGACCGCAATTACGGCGTGCGCGAGAAACTGCGCTCCTCACGCCGCTATTTCGAGTGCGGCGAGGAGTGGGAGCTCTTCGGCATGAAGATCAACACCTTCCATGTGGAGCACGACTCGACCGACTGTCTGGGTTACTGCATCGACTACCTCGGTCAGCGGTTCGTGCTGATCACCGACTGCGGGTCCTACAACGACGAAATGGAGGCGTATATCCGTACCGCCAACCACCTCGTCATTGAGGCGAACCACGACGAGCACATGCTTCTCAACGGTCCGTACCCCACTTACCTCAAGGAGCGGATCCTCTCGCCCCGCGGGCACCAGAGCAACGACACCTGCGGCGAACTGCTGGAACGTAACTGGCACCCGGACCTGCGTAATGTATGGCTGTGCCACCTCTCGCTCGAGAACAACGAACCCGAACTGGCGTACAACACCGTACGGTCCTACCTCGAGGAGATAGAGATCATCCCCGGGCAGGATATATTCCTCAAACCCCTCGACCGGCTCACACCGAGTCCCGTCTATGAACTCAATGACAAAGTCATAGAGATTTGACATTTGAGATTTGACATTTGAGATTTGACATTTGACATTTGACATTTGACATTTGATATTTGAAATTCCCAATATATGGAACGATTAGTTATTATTCCTACTTACAACGAGAAGGAGAACATCGAGGCGATCATCAAAGCTGTGATGGATCTCCCAATCGAGTTTAACGTCCTCGTCATCGACGACGGTTCGCCCGACGGCACCGCCGCGATCGTCAAGGGACTCATGGCGGGTGCTTACAAAGACCGCGTGTTCCTCATCGAGCGTGCCGGCAAACAGGGGCTCGGTACGGCGTACATCGCCGGCTTCAAGTGGGCGATCGAGCACAAGGCGGAGTATATCTTCGAGATGGACGCTGACTTCAGCCATAACCCGCAGGATCTGCTCAAGCTCTATGACGCCTGTGCCAACCAGGGTGCCGACCTCGCTATCGGTAGCCGTTACGTGACGGGCGTCAATGTGGTCAACTGGCCGATGGGTAGGGTACTCATGTCTTATTTCGCATCCAAGTACGTGCGTTTCGTCCTTGGCGTCGATATACACGATACCACCGCCGGCTTCGTCGCCTACCGCCGCCACACCCTTGAGACGATCGAGCTGGACAAGATCCGGTTCAAAGGCTATGCCTTCCAGATCGAGATGAAGTTCACTGCGGCTAAGTGCGGCGCGAAGATCATCGAGGTGCCTATCATCTTCGTTAACCGCGTGCTCGGCACCTCGAAGATGAGCGGAGGTATCTTCTCTGAAGCCCTCCTTGGCGTCATCCGACTCAAGATAAGCAGTTGGTTTAGAAAATATCCAAAGATATCATGAATAGTTTAGAACAACAACTCACCACCCTCGCTAAGGCAGCTGTCAAAGCCCTCTACGGCCTCGACGCTACCGACGCGCAGATCCAATTGCAGAAGACCCGTCCGGAGTTTGAGGGTAATATCACCCTCGTGGTCTTCCCATTCGTCAAACTCGCTCGCAAAGCCCCGCAGGCTGTCGGAGACGAGATCGGTAATTGGTTATTGGTAAATGGTGAAGGACTCGTGGCGAAGTTTAACGCTGTGCAGGGATTCCTGAACCTCAGTATTTCCGACGCCTTCTGGGTAAACCAACTCCAAGCTATCGACGCAGATGAGACCTATGGACGATTTGAGCGTCCTTCGGAAAAAGCCTTTCCCTTTAGGGAGGGGGAAGGGGTAGGCTCCCCCCTAATGATGGTCGAGTACTCCTCCCCGAACACCAATAAACCTCTTCACCTCGGGCACGTGCGTAATAACCTCCTCGGTTACTCCATCGCTAAGATCCAGGAGGCGAACGGATGGAAGGTTGTCAAGACCAACATCGTCAATGACCGCGGTATCCATATCTGCAAATCCATGCTCGCATGGCTCAAGTTCGGCAACGGCGAGACACCCGAGTCCTCCGGTAAGAAAGGCGACCACCTCATCGGTGACTACTACGTCCGGTTCGACAAGGAGTATAAGGCGCAGATAGCCGAACTGATGGCTGCCGGCAAGGACGAGGAAACCGCCAAACGCGAGGCACCCCTCATGCTTGAGGCGCAGGAGATGCTCCGTAAATGGGAAGCCAACGACCCCGAGGTACGCGCTCTCTGGGCGAAGATGAACGAGTGGGTCTATGCCGGGTTTGACGAGACTTACAAGCGCATGGGCGTTTCGTTCGATAAGATTTACTATGAGTCCAACACTTATCTTGAGGGCAAATCCGAGGTAGAGAAAGGCCTCGCTTCCGGCGCTTTCTACCGCCGCGAGGACGGCTCCGTCTGGGCGGACCTCACCAAGGACGGACTGGACGAGAAACTGCTCCTCCGCTCCGATGGCACCTCCGTCTATATGACCCAGGACATCGGTACCGCCAAACTGCGGTTCCAGGATTACCCCATCGACAAGATGGTCTATGTGGTGGGTAACGAGCAGGAGTATCACTTCAAGGTGCTCTCTATCCTCCTCGACCGCCTCGGTTTCCCTTTCGGCAAGGAACTTGTGCATTTCTCCTACGGCATGGTCGAACTGCCGAACGGTAAGATGAAATCCCGCGAGGGTACGGTGGTCGATGCAGACGACCTGATGGACAAGATGGTAGCGGACGCCAGGGAAATCTCCAAGGACAAAGTGCATACCTTAAGATCGTTCCCCGAAGGGGATAAGAATACCCTCCAGGGCATCACCGAGGCGGAGGCGGACGAGATCGCCCGCAAGGTGGGTCTCGGCGCACTCAAGTACTTCATCCTCAAGGTCGATCCGCGTAAGAACATGCTCTTCAACCCCGCGGAGTCGATCGACTTCAACGGCAACACTGGTCCGTTCATCCAATACACCTACGCGCGTATTCAGTCCGTCCTCCGCAAGTCTTACAGTCCGAAGGACGGTCTTGCAGCAGAGCGGTCTTACAGTGAAGCGGTCTTACAGCCCTCCGGGCGGTCTCTCGAAGATAAAGAGCTCGCGCTCATCCAGCGCCTGACGGAGTACCCGGCAGCGGTGCGCACAGCCGGAGAGGATTTCTCGCCCGCGGTGATCTGCAACTACGCATATGCCCTCGCCTGCGATTTCAACTCCTTCTACCACGACCTCTCGATCCTCAACGAGCCCGATGAGTCCAAGCGTGCGCTGAGGCTCCTGCTCGCCCGGAACGTAGCCAAGGTGCTGCAATCGGCGATGGCGCTCCTCGGAATCGAGATGCCCGAGCGGATGTAAGTAGTCCAGACCTCAACAAAAACGAGCCCTGCGGCTCGTTTTTGTTTACATGTTGGCGTTGTAATACTGCGGCTGACCGGTGACCTCTTCGCCCAACCACTCCGGCTTGACAAACGGCTCATGCTCGTCGCCTAACTCGATCTCGGCTAACACGCGTCCCTCCAGCCGTCCGTGGAACACATCCACCTCCCAGCACCGCGCCTCGCCCTCATAGGGTGGGGCCGGGATGATGTAGCGCGTCTTCTCTATCGCACCCGGCAGGCATAGCTTGAGCAACTCCTCGCCGTCCGCTTTCTCGATCTCTCTCTCCCACTCGAACTTAGCCAAGCCCTCACGCAGCTTGCCCGACTTAATAGTAAGGAACGCGCGCTCGTCGCGTATGCGGACGCGGATGGTCTTGTCGGGGTCCTTGCTCAGGTAGCCCTGACGGATGTCGTAATGTTTTGTTGCCTGCGCCATGAACGCCTCGCTCGTCACCAGAAACTTACGCTCTATTTCGGTATTTTTTGCCATAATCATTTGTATTAGCGCACAAAATTACTACTTTTTTGCCGAATATACAAAAAAAAGTGCCAAAAAATTTGCTCAATTCAAAAAAAAGCAGTACCTTTGCACCCGCTTTTAGCAAGAAACCCCTTAGGGCTCCCGAAAATTTTAATTTTTGGGAAGAGCGGAGGCAATGGTCGCACCAACTAATAAGCGTAGCGGTTTAGTTCATTTGCGAGCCATTTGCCGAACGCGAGGGAAGGGTGGGTGAGTGGCTGAAACCAACAGTTTGCTAAACTGTCGTACGGGTAACTGTACCGGGGGTTCGAATCCCCCCTCTTCCGCAGAAGGCACCAAATCGGTGCCTTTTTTGCGTAAAGAGCGGGGTTCTTCACCCCCGGTCGGGGGTTCTTATCTCGCTATGCTCGAACGATTATTGCTTCGCAATTTTCTCCGCCGCTTCGCTCTGTCGATTATTGCTTCGCAATTTTCGAATCCCCCCTCTTCCGCAGAAAAAGAAATCAGAGGTCATGAAGACCTCTGATTTTCTTTTAAATCCCCTTGTATTGCTTGTCGTTCACGGGTTCGAGCCATTCGTTGGTGGCGCCTGGTTGCTCCTGCGTGTGGATGGCGAGGTGTTGCATCCAACTGTTCTCCGCCGCGCCGTGCCAGTGTTTGACACCCTCCGGAATAGCAATCACCGTTCCCGGTGTCAGCGGAATAGCCGGTTTGCCCCATTCCTGATACCAGCCCTTGCCACTCACGCAGATGAGCACCTGTACGGCTCCGTGGTGCACATGCCAGTTGTTGCGGCAACGCGGCTCAAACGTCACGTTTGCCACCCCGCCGTAATAAGGCTGCAGAAAACTCTGCCCCACGAAATACTGCGCGTAGGCGTCGTTCGGCTTGCCTTGCGGCCACTCGGTTTCTAACAGCCCTGCGAGCCTTCCTGCTTCCTCTAACAGCCCATTGGCTGCCAGTGCCACGACGATACCTTGCAACTGCTCCTCGGTCACACCCATATTCCGCGCTCCGGCTATATGGGCTTTCAGTTGTGGCTCCACGCCTTGCAGACCGCTCAACGCACTGACGGTCACTAACTCGCGGTCAGCGTAGGTTAAGTTGTCGCGGGCGAAGATATCGCCGAAGAGGTGCGCCTTGAGGTAGTAGTCCGTCGCGGGCGCAAACTCGTAGTTGAAGGGCTTGCCCGTCAGTCGGGTTTGTACCTCTGTGCCTTGCTTCAGTGCATCGTAGTCATCGGAGAGCGGGGTAGGGTCTTCGCCCATCAGCACCTTCACGCCTTTCGCCTGACGGTTGCCGATGACGCGCTGCAAGGTGCCTAAGGCGTTCAAACTACGCGGGAAACCCGTGTAAGCATATAACTGTGAGAGAGCTTCTTTGATCTGGCTGACCGTCAACTCTGCCTCTAATCCGCCGTGAATGGAGGACTCCAGCGAGACGAGGTCACCCTTGGCCTCATTGCAGGCGATAGCACTCATCCACGATGCCTGCTCGGTAGTGAACGAAAGCTTCATTTTCTCATTTTCACATTTATTCATTTTATCATTTTGTTTTGCGCAGCCGATGAGCATAAGTGTCGCGAGTGCAAGGGTAATTAGTTTTCTCATAACTTGGCTGCCAGGTCAACGATTTTCTGCTTGGTGGCGTCGGTCTTCTGCTCGTCGATCTTAGCCGTTACGACGCCCATATTCTCAGCGTGCCAGTAGTTGCAGATGTCGCGGAACTCAGCCGTTGCACCGTCATAGACGTTCGGCGAATAAGACGAAACGAGAAGCGCCATCTTCTTTACTTTAGCCGGTGCATTGACGCAGTACATGCGCTGGATGGCAGCCTGTATCTGCGCGCAGAGGGTGAAATAATAGATCGGCGCAGCGAGTACCAGCACTTCCGCCTCTGCCATGAGCGGATAGAGCTCCTGCATGTCGTCTTTCTGGATGCACGCGCCGTTGCCCTTGCCGTGGCAGTATTCACATGCCAGACAGCCGGCGATGTGTTTGTGTCCCACATTGACGATGGTTACGTTGTGACCTGCAGCCTCTGCTGCGTTCTTGTACTCTTCCGCCATCCAGGCGGTGTTACCTTTGGCCCTCGGCGAGCCCTGAAGAATTAAGATGTTCATAATGAATTATATTTGATGTTAATATTTCTTGAATATCAGTGGCATGGCTTCGGGGGCTAAGGGGTTGGTGTCCACCAGTTTCAGCGACTTGATCATGTGGAGCGTGCCTTGTTTGTAGTCGAGGAAATGCGGGGTTTGGAGGTGCGACTGATACGCCTCTTGGTTGCGATAGATCTCCACGATGCGGATGGTGTTCGGCTGCTCCTTCACCTGCATCGGGAAGATACAGATGACACCCGGCTCGCTCTCTACGGACTTCGTGCCCACGTTATGCGCGGCGGCGAGGTATTGCTCCAGATAGCCGTCGTTGACCTCTATTTCCGCGATACGGACGATGAGCTCCGGACTTTCGACTTTCGACTTTTGACTTTCGACTAAATAGTTTTTCATTCGTTCTACGTTGTTTTTAATGACTTGCGAAGCGACATAGGGGTAGTCGGTGCCGTAAAGCAAGTGGTCGGGTGTGGTGAAGGTGAGGAGTGCCTGAACGGTCTCATCGGACGGCGAACCTGCCAAATCGAAATAGAGGCTGCGGAGGTTGGCGTCGAAGTCTATCTCGCCCACCAGACCGTTCTTGCGCATGACGGGATAGAGCGACCGCATCCGCGGTATCGCTATCGGCAGGTATGCCCCTGCATGCGGCACAACGACGCACATTCCCGGATACAGTGCAAAGATATTGCGGCTCACCATGTTGCAGACCGTGCGCGTGGTCTCGGAGAGGTATTCCTGCATGGCAAGGGGCGTCTGGGTCATGACTTTTCCGTTCACCGGCGAGGGCTTGTGCGGATGGAGGATGACCAGCGCGTGGCGGTCGGAGAGGAACTGCATCAGCGGGTCTAACACGCTGTCGCCGAGGTACTGACCATAGACGTTCGTCGCTAACTTGACGCCCACTGCGCCGAGTGTGTCCAGCGCGTAGCGGGCTTCGGCGATAGCGGCTTGCACGTCCGGCAGAGGGAGCGTGGCGGCAAAAGCAAATGGGCTTTCGACAGGCTCTGTCCCGTTTTGACTTTCGACTAAATCTGCCAGTTCCTCGTTGAACTGTCTGCACGCGGCGGTACACTCCGCTTGGTCTCCGAAATACGGATGCGGCGCAGGGAGTGTCAGGATAACTCTGTCGATACCGGCTTCCGCCATCATTTGCAGATGGGTTTCTGCCGACCACTGCGGCAAGGGGAAGCCTTCGTCAAGCGCCATGCCGTGCTTCGCCACCAACTCGCGGTACGAATCGGGAATGGCGTGCGCATGGTAGTCCGACAAAACATTTACCATTTGGTCATTTACCATTTTATCATTTTGTTTTGCGCACGCCGCGAACATGAATGCTGCCAATGCAAGGGTGAAGATTTTTCTCATACGTTCTTGCCCATTTCGTATGCTTCTTGCAGTTTGGCGTGACCGTTGATCTCGCGCGGACCGTTCACGCCACCGCAGAACACATGTCCTTTGAGGGTGCATTTCTCATAGCAGTCAATCCAGCCCTGCAGACCGCTCTCGGCACGCTCCGGCACAAACGGTTCGTCCTCCGCCGCGGTGGTCAGCAGGTAGATGTCGCGGAACTTATAATCCTTCGGATACATGGCGTTCATGCGGTCGATGAGCGTCTTCATCTGCCCCGACATCTCGTAATAATAAATCGGCGTAGCCCAGCAAACGACATCCGCGTTGAGCACCGACTCCATGATGGCCGGCACGTCGTCCCGGAAGACACACGCGCCTGTCTCCTGACATTTGAGGCAACCGATACAGAACTTGATTTCTTTCCCGCGAAGCGAGATCAACTCCACTTCATGGCCTGCGGCTTTCGCGCCCTCGGCGAACTGCTCCGCCAGCGCGTGGCTGTTCGACCCCGCCCGCAGCGAGGTGGATAAAATGACTACTTTCTTACTCATATCTTTGTTATTTTATTTGTTTCCCTTGTACATTGTACATCTGTCCTTTGTACCGGATATAAACCTGCCCGTTGCGGAGAAACTTACCTCCCTCCCTTGAGGGGAGGGTTGGGGAGAGGTTGTTTGTTGTACTTCCTGCCTCAAAACGCACACTCACATTGCCGGTTCCGAGGGCTTCTGCCAAACCCGAAGGATCATCAATACTGCCTAATCGCGTGTAGGAATAGGAACTGCTGAACGTCTCATAGAACAGCACTACGCAGTTGTTGCCGTACAGCATCAGGTCGCCTGCATGAATCGTGCCGGGCCGATAACTGTCGGTCGGCAGGGATGAGCCCAGATAGTGGTATTTCTCATTGCCGTTCAGTTCGTTCATCGTCACCGTCATCGGCAGCAGTTGCGCAAAGGCTCTGCCTGTCTCGCTGTCTGCCAAAGTGGCGGTAAAGGTCTTGGTGCCAACAATCACATTGATTGACATAGCGGTATTGTCATTTTGGTTCAGTCCGCAGGCTTCTACCCAGTTGGCAACGAGGGTCGGCATGTTGGCGCGGTTGGAGTTGTTGATCCAGAGGTCCTCGCTCAGGTAGTTAGCGTCCGGCACCAGTCTCTTGAAATCCGCCACTACGCCGCTGATACTGCTGGAAGCGGAAGTGACGATGAGACCTACGTTCTTGCCAGCCAGATCTGTGCCCACTTGGAATAAGTAACTCTGCATGATAGCCGCCATCTGGCTCCACCAAAGGGGCGTGACGATGATGACGGTCGAGTACTCGCTCAGCGAGACGTTCACCGGGTCTATCGCCGGATAGGAAGCCGCATCATTGGGGTTCGCTTTGATGGCATTGAGCAACTGCGTTCCGAGGGCGTAGTTGTTCGCTTCGTAATGGAGCCCCTTTTCCGCCGGCTGGATCTCTACTACATCGGCGGATATTTGGTTCGTCAGTTCGGTCACGATAGCGCGCGCGTTACCCGTGTAACTATAATACGCCAAAAGGGTCTTGGAAGACCCCGTGGTGATGATGGCGCATAGTGCGCAGAGAATTGTAAGAATACGTTTCATATGTTAAAAACTCTGTTCTACCAAAGTCATCTCGATGCGCTCGAAATAGGGGTACAGCGGGAATTTCTTCAGCAGCGTTTCTACTTCTTTCTTGTTCGTCAGGTTGTAGAGGATATACGCGCCTTTCAATCCGTCTTTAACCATCAGATGATCCATGATACCTTTGTCGCGCAGGTCATACGCCATCTGCATTTCCACGGGCATGATCTCCTGGAGGTTCTCGATCTTACCGAAATCACCCCATGTCTCTACTAAAATTTTCTGTGCCATAATTGTACGTTTTTAATAGTTAATACTGTTGTTTAAATTGCGCTGCAAAGGTACTACAATTATTTAATATACACGTATCTGATTTTAGGAAAGACTTGCCTGTTTTCCGAAAAAGTCTCATTTATACGCCGAGGGCGGTATACCGGTGACCTTTTTATATACGCGCGAGAAATGGGATGGAGCTTGAAACCCGAGGTCGTAGGCTACGGTGGAGATACTCCTTCCTGCTCGCAATAACTCGTTCGCACGGCGAACAATATACCGATGGATAAAGGCCGTAGCGGTGTCGCCTGTGGTCTCATGGATGAGGTCGCCGAAATAGCCGGCGGAGAGGCATAGTTCCGAGGCGCAGTAACTGACGGTCGGCAAACCGTTTTGCACTTGCTGTCCCTGCAAATAATAACTGTCCAGCACGGTTTCCAACCGATGCAACAATCCCTTCTCGCCTGTGCTCTGCATCTTGAACTGACGGCTGTAGAAACGCAGGCAGTACTCCAAAATCAATGACAGCCACGAGGCGAGAACTGTTAGCTGATAAGTGCCGTCGGACTGCGTCTGTAATTCCGCCCGCAAGTGCTCGAAACAATCGACTAAAATCCGCCTTTCCTCCTCCGTCATCATCAGCGGTTCGGAGGTGTTGTAGCTGAAGAAACGGTAACGGCTCATCTGCTTGCCGAGAAACGTGTCATGCAGCAGCTTCGGGTCAAAAAGCAGCGCCCAGCCTTTCGCCTGAATAATCTCGCCGGTGTCGGCTTTACCGCCTATCTGGCCGGGAGCGACGCACATAAGCGTGTGCTGAGGCATGGTGTATTGCACCGTGCCGTAGGTCAGTTCGGGCAGTTCGCCGTCGTTGAGGAATAGCGCATAGACCTCATAACTGTTCAGGCTATGCCGCATCGCCGTCAGTTCATCGTAATGAATGACGCTGACGAGCGGGTGTAACTCCGGCGCGGAGATATACCGTGCGTAGTCATTGACCGAACGGATATGTAGAATGGTGTTGCTCATTATTGTTGCGGGGGCCATATCAGCCATGTCACGCCCAGACCGGCAAACACGTAGTTCTTCGGACCGGAAAACAGAGGCTCGGTGTCGTAAATATTGAACCCGGCATAGGCGTCCAACTGCACGCGCGGATGCACGGCGTAGGTCAGACCGAAATCCATACTGATGTCGCAATGCGTATAGTACCTGCCGTGCTCATCGCGGTAATCGGGGTCGAAGATATTATAACTCTCGATGAACAGCCCGAGGTGGTCGGTCGGCTCAAAATTGATGCACAGCGAGGCGAACACATCCGGCGCGGGCGCCCAGTTCACCCATTGCGCACCTACGTCATACCCGATGGAGAGCCACTCTAACACCTCGTGCTCGAAGAGCAGATCAATCGTTCCCGCCACCGGCATGAAATCCGCCATCGCTTTGGTCAGCGGTACTCCAATATTAGCCATCAGTGCTGCGCGCGGCACCCATTTCCAGTCCAGTGAGCCGCCGTGGTGGTCCCATAGCAGAATCTTGCTGCCTACCATCAGCCATGACGGCACATAGACCTGTTCGTCCAGAGTGGCGGGATCCGTGTCCGGTTTGTCGTTCACAACCAGCGTTCCCGCATACTCCAGACGCAGTTCCGCCCGCTTGTGCAAGCCGAACCGGAACAATGCATCCGGCAGACCGATCAGGTGGGTTCCCAACGAGTGCGCGCACTCAAAACCCGTCTCCCATTGGATATAACCCCTGTCCAGAACCTCCGAACCCGTGCCCATGCCCGGACGGTCGGCGGACAGCCATATCTCGTTTTGCTCCGAATGATGGTGCTCTCCCTCTTTCTTGAACGTCCACACCGAGTCCGGCAGATGAACCTCCGCCCACACCCCGATAGGGAACATTATAAGTATCAGAGCATGTAGATGTTTCATTTAACGGACATTTTCGCCTATGCAAATTTTTTCTTTTTTTTCTTGCGCATGTCAAAAAAAAGTAGTAATACAGATTTAGCTTGTGCCAACACCCCGGAGCAAGTAGCCGAACTCTGCCACTGGCTGGAAAAACACATCAGGCAGTAGTGGCTTTGGCACATGATTTGTTGCACATATAGACAAATATGTCTAACCCTCAAAATCATCGCCTTATGAAAACCAAACTGCTTACTCTTTGCTTCGCCCTGATGGCAAGCCTGACGATGTCCGCGCAGTATGTCGTGTCGGACAAGTACGACCTCTGGTTCGAGGACACGAACAACGAGATGACCACCCGCAAACCGGAGTATTGCACCGAACACTACCAGGACCTGCGCAACGGTTGCCAAGTGCGGCTGTCCGGTAAGAAGGTCTATATCTACCGAGGTGGCTATTCCATCCTCTACGGCGATGAGATCAACCTGCTCTACAACGGCTATTACCGCGTCCGCCGCGGCAACACATGGTATCTCGCGGATGAAGAAGGCGACCTCGTGAGCGGCATCTACGGCAAGGAAATCAGGTACTATCCGTTTGGCTATGTGACCGTGCAGCGCTCTTCCGGCTACTGGGACATCTACCATTGTTCGGGACGCAAAGTAGAAACCTATTCCTATGAGATTCCGCAAATGTTCGGAAACGGCTATTTCTGTGTCAAGCAAGGCTCGTATTGGTACGCCGTGGACCAAGACGGCGACAAGATCTCCGGCGTCTATGGCGACAATATCTTCCTCCTCAACAACGGTCGCTGGAAATGCATCCGCGGCAACTATGTGCAATATGTAGAGTGATTCTTCCGCAAAAAATCGCAGATACACAAATTTATTGGGGAGTTTCTGCATAAAAAATCATTTTTTTAAGGAATTGAAATAAAAAACATTTTGCGATAAGGGAGCGTTTTAATGAAATAAATTGTGAGATTACAACATAATTTAGCAAATAGGAGGAAACGCAAAAAGCAACTCACAAATCAATGCAAAAAGCAAAACATTGTTTGCTTATCTCGTGGCTAACGTGATACATAAACCGCCCCGCTAACTATGCGGGGCGGTTGGGTTTACTCCATCGGTTTGATTAGCGATGAGAAGAACGGATGGTTATTCGTTGCAGCCTAAGAATGTGATTCGTTTGAGAGGGAGGCGGTTTTTGTCCTCATCCGTCATCTTATCATAGGTTATAGGCTAATGGCTCTCCTCCCCTTCAGGGGAGGTCGGGTGGGGTCTGGCAAAAAAAAATCGCTCTTCGGGGCGATTTTTTTTGCGTATGTCAGAAAAAAGCCGTACCTTTGCGCTAAATTTATGAATAAGCACAAACATATGAAAAATAAACCAACCATCATTGATTTCGTAGAACACTACACGCACCGGTTCAGCGAGCATGTGTTTCTGCGCGAGAAAATAGAAGATAAGTGGACCGAGACTACTTTCCGCGAGACGCGTGAGGCAGCCCACCGCATCGGCGCCGGCATGATGGCGCTCGGTCTGCAGAAAGGCGAGCGCGTGGCGCTGCTCAGTCAGGGACGCAACCTCTGGGTCACCGGCGAACTCGGCATCCTCTATGCCGGCGGCGTGAACGTGCCGCTCAGTATCAAGTTGGAGGAAGCGAGCGACCTCCTCTTCCGTATTCGGCACTCCGACGCACGGTTCATCATGTGCTCCGAGCAGCAACTGCCTAAGATCCGTAAGATCATGAGCGACTGCCCCCACGTGGAGAGAGTGATCGTCTTTGACCCCATCGACCATTATGAACCCAAGGAGATCTCCATCGACGAGGTGATCCGGATGGGCGACGAGCTGCTGGCGAAAGACCCCGAGTCCTTCCGTCAACGTTACGAGTCCGTCGGTCCCGACGACTACGCGAACATCAGTTACACCTCCGGCACGACGGCGGACCCGAAGGGAATCCTGCTGACCCACCGTAACTACACGGCGAACGTGGAGCAGGGTAGTTCGGTTATCCACTGCGACCTGGACGACGTGATGCTCATCATCCTGCCGCTTGACCACTGCTTCGCCCACGTGGCGGGTTTCTACACGATGATGTCGTACGGCGGCTCGATAGCCACGGTGCCGGTCGGCAAGACCGCCATGGCGACCCTCAAGAACATACCTGTTGCTATCCGCGAGGTGCGTCCGCATGTGATGCTCTCCGTGCCGGCGCTCGCGCGTAACTTCAAAAAGAGCATCGAGGCGGGCATCAAAGCCAAAGGACCGAAGGTGGAGAAACTCTATAACTTCGCCCTCAATAACGCCATCGCCTACAACCGCGAGTACTGGAACCGCGGCGGATGGCAGAACGCGTGGCGGTGGCCCTTGGTCAAACTCTTTGACCTCCTGATCTTCAAAGCAGTAAGGGAGAACTTCGGCGGCCGGATGAAGTTCTTCGTAGGCGGCGGCGCGCTGCTCGATATCGCCCTCCAGCGCTATTTCTGCGCCATCGGCATGCCAATGTTCCAAGGCTACGGACTGAGTGAGGCGACGCCGATCATCTGCTCCAACTCGTCGGAAGGTGCTATCTTCGGTTCGTCCGGACGCATCGTCAGCCCGATGGAACTCAAGATATGCGACGCGGAGGGTAACATCGTGCCGGACGGCGAACGCGGCGAGATCGTCATCAAGGGCGAGAACGTCATGGCGGGCTACTGGAAGAACCCCGAGAGCACCAAAGCGACGATCATCGACGGATGGCTCCACACCGGTGACATGGGGTACGTGACCAAGGAGCACCCGGGTTACCTCTGGGTAGTCGGCCGCTTCAAGTCACTGCTCATCCGCGCCGACGGCGAGAAATACAGCCCGGAGGGCTTCGAGGACTCGCTCACCGACGGCAGCATATACGTCGATCAATGTATCCTGCATAACAACCAGGATCCCTATACCATCCTCCTGATGGTGCCGAACAAAGAGGCGCTGCAGGCGTGGGCGAAAGAGCAGGGCAAGAATCCTGCCACCCGCGAGGGCAAGGAGTGCATGCTCCTCAAGATTCAGAGCGAGGTGGACTCCTACAAACCCGGCGGAAGCCGCGAAGGCATCTTCCCTGAGGCTTGGCTGCCGACCTCCATCGCCGTACTCGACGAGCCGTGGACCGAACAGAACCATCTCGTCAACTCCACGATGAAAGTCGTCCGCGGCAAAGTGGAGACCTATTTCCAGAGCCGCATCGACTACGCCTACACGCCGGAAGGCAAAGAGCTGATGAACGAAAAGAACCTCGCTGCGCTATAGCGAGGTTCTTTTACTTTTCTTACAAAAGGACAAAAAAAGAAGGTTGTCCGAGGGGGCACCTTTTGTTGACCACAAGGGTCAAAAAAGAAGGTTGTCTCCCGACAACCCAACCTTTTCATTTAACCTTAAATCTAATACCATGAAAAACACGATGCAAAAGTACTGCTTTTTTGCAATATGACCAAATATTTTTATTTAAAAGTGTCAAAAAACTAAATTCTGCTATATTTGGTTGACAAAATGGCAGTGCAAAAGCCCGTTTAATCGCATAGCGAGAATAAATCTTCTCTGGGATTGACTAACATCACCGGTACGAGTGCGCGCTGGATAGCTTTGCGCTCCGGCGGACCGAAAAGAATATCGTCCAGCCCGTAGTCGCGGCTCGCGGTCAGTACCAATAAGTCGTGCCGGAAATCCCGTTGCCGCTCCGACGCTTCGCGTACCAGTCCGAAACTGTCCTTGCGCGCCATAGCGACCTCATAAGAGATCGGTTCGCCTGTCTTCTCGCTGATCGCCTTGATATGGGTCACGATGCGGTTGACGTTCTGCTTGGCGTGCGAGCCGTAGTCGTTGGCTTGCAGCAGAATGATATGTGCGCCCGTCTTACGCGCCAGATACGTGCATATCTCCGCCTTGTAGGTCTCTTCCTCCAACATCGAGACAGGCACCAACAGCCGGTGGAGCGGTTTGACGGTCATGGTGTTCGTCACAAACACGTACGGCCGCCTCTCCTCGCGACATTCATTGAGGTAGCGCTGAATAGTGCGGCGGTCATTCGCGCACGCAATAAGCCTGATATCTTCGTTATTATCCCAAATCATTGATAGTTCTCCCAATGTATGGTGTCCATCGTGTGGCGGTACTGCTGTGCCGCGGCGGCGTGGCTGCGGTACGAGGACGAGAAGATATGGGTGTTGTTCAGCTCCGGGCTCGCGCACATGAACAGGTAGTCCGTCTTAGGCGCATTGAGCACTATATCGACCGTCTCGGGTGACGGGCAGCGGATCGGTCCCGGTGGCAGGCCCGGGTTCTTGTACGTGTTGTACGGTGAATCGACGTTGAGGTGGCTGTACAGGATGCGCTTCAGCTTGAAGTCTCCCAGCGCATACTTGATCGTCGGGCAGGATTGCAGCGGCATGTTCTTATGCACGCGGTTGAGGTACAGGCTGGCGATGAGCGGTAACTCGCGTTTGTTATGGCTCTCGCCCTCAACGATAGACGCGATGATCGCCACCTCCACGGGCGTCAGACCGATTGAGTCCGCCTTTGCGCGCCGCTCCTCGTTCCAGAACCGGTTAAACTCCCGCTGCATCCGGTCGAAGAGCTGCTCCACCGTGATGTTCCAATACACCTCGTATGTGTTGGGGATGAAGAGGCACCGGCTCGTCTCTTTGTTCAGCCCGTAGGGCTTGAGAAACGCGTCGTCCTCCAGGTACTGCAACAGCGTCACGCTGTCCATCTGCAGGTGGGTCGTCACCTTGCCGGCTAACTCCTCGCGGGTGCGGACGAAGTTATTCCACGTGATTTTGACAGGCGTCTGCCTGCCGTACTTGAAGGTCTCGATCAGGTCGCGGTCGCCGATCTGCGCCGGCAGTACATAGTGTCCCGGCTCCGGGTAACGGAAAAGCAGGATACGCATGTGCATCTTCAGGTCCGTCTCCGTGCTGATCTCGTAGTCCTCGCGTAGCAGCGTGAAGAGCGAGTCCAGCGTCGCGCCCTCGTAAATATTGTAACTATGCGGCTCGCCGTCGCGCGACGTGAAGTTACATACATGCCACCGGTAGTATTGCTCCACTACAAAAATCAGCACGATGCAGAATATCCATCCGCTGACCCCTAAGGTCCAGCGGAGCACCCGCGCTTTGGTCCATTCGTATTTTCCCATATTATTTACCTCCTACTAATCGTTTGATTTCCGATAGTTTGTTGAGCGCCTCGAGGGGCGTCAAGTTGTTGATGTCCAGCGATTTGACCTCGTCCCGTATCTGCTCCAGCACCGGGTCGTCGAGTTGGAAGAAGCTCAGTTGCATTCCTTCGCGGCTCTCGCCGATGTGCTCAATCGGTTTGGCTATGTCGCCGTTCTTCGCGGCGCGCTCCAAGTCCGCGAGGATATGGTTGGCGCGCTCCACGATGGACGCCGGCATGCCTGCCAACTTGGCTACGTGAATACCGAAACTATGCTCGCTGCCGCCGCGTACCAGTTTGCGCAGGAAAATCACTTTGCCGTTCACCTCCTTCACGGAGACATTGTAGTTACGGATCCGGTCAAAACTCTTCTCCATCTCGTTGAGCTCGTGGTAGTGCGTGGCGAAAAGGGTCTTGGCGTGGCCTCTGTTCTCGTGAATATACTCCACAATCGCCCAAGCGATGGAGATGCCGTCGTAGGTACTGGTGCCGCGGCCTAACTCGTCGAAGAGCACCAAGCTCCGTTCGGAGAGGTTGTTGAGGATCGCCGCCGCTTCGTTCATCTCCACCATGAAGGTCGATTCGCCCAACGAGATATTATCGCTTGCGCCGACGCGTGTGAAAATCTTGTCCACGATGCCGATGGAGGCGCTCTCCGCCGGTACGAACGAACCCATCTGCGCTAATAGTACGATGAGCGCCGTCTGGCGGAGCAGGGCGGATTTACCCGCCATGTTCGGACCGGTGATGATGATGATCTGCTGGCCGTTATTATCTAACAGCACGTCGTTGGCTATGTACTGCTCGCCTGGCGGCAGTTGTTGCTCGATCACGGGGTGGCGGCCCTGACGGATGTCGATCACCAGGCTGTCATTCACGTCCGGACACACGTACCGGTTCTCCGCCGCCACCGTGGCATAGGAGAGCAGGCAGTCTAACTGCGCTAATACGTTAGCGTCCAGTTGCATCTGGGGCACCCACTCGCACAGCGCGAGCATCAGCTCCTGATAGAGCCGGTTCTCGATGATCTGAATACGCTCCTCGGCGGAGTTGATCTTCTCCTCGTAGGTCTTCAGCTCCTCGGTGATATACCGCTCGGCATTGACCAGCGTCTGCTTGCGGATCCACTCGGCGGGCACTTGGTCTTTGTAGGTATTACGCACCTCTAGGTAGTAACCGAACACATTGTTAAAGCCGATTTTCAGGCTCTGGATACCCGTCCGTTCGATCTCGCGCTGCTGGATCTGCAGGAGGTAATCCTTGCCGTCGGACTGAATAGCGCGCAGTTCGTCCAGCTCTGTATCGACGCCTCGGGCGATGATGTTCGGCCGTCCCTGCGCAATAGGCGGATCGGGCACTATCTCCCGCTCGATACGCATCCGCATCTCCGAGCAGGGCTCCAGTTCTTCGCCCGTGAGTGCCATGTAGGAGTTCTCCTTCGCTTCCTCGCACACCTCTTTGATGGGTCTGATGGCCCGCAGGGCGCGCCCTAACTGTACCATCTCACGCGGACCGATTCGGCCGGTGGAGACTTTGCTCACAATACGCTCCAAGTCACCCACTTCGCCTAACGCCTCGCGCAGTTTCTCACGCGCCTCGGGGTTCTTGAAGAGGTATTCGACTACCGTCTGCCGGTTCCGTATGGGCCGCACTTCCTTTAAGGGGAACGCCATCCACCGGTGCAGCATACGTCCGCCCATGGGCGTGATGGTGCGGTCGATGATGTGATAGAGCGTGGCGCTTTCTTCCGTCTGACCGCTTGTCAGCTCCAAGTTGCGGATGGTGAACCGGTCCAGCCAGACGTATTTGTCTTCCTCTATGCGGCTCAGATGCTGTATATGTCCGGTCTGCAGGTGTTGCGTCATGTCGAGGTACATCAGAATACCGCCTGCCGCCGTCACGCCTGCCGGCATCTTCTCTAACCCGAAGCCTTTCAGCGAACTCACGCCCCATAGTTTCTGCAACCGCTCCTTGGCGGTGCTCTCCACTAACATCCAATCCTCTAACTCGAACGTGAAATACTTGTCGCCGAACAGGTTCTCCAGCTCTGCCTTGCGCCCGCGGAGATGCAACACCTCCTTCGGACCGAAATTGGTCAGCAGTTTGTCTATGTAGTCGCCGGTGCCTTGGCCTGCCATGAACTCGCCCGTGGAGATGTCGAGGAAAGCAACACCGATCACGTGTTTGTCGAAATGCACGCAGGCAACCCAGTTGTTCTCCTTCTGCGTCAGGGTCGTGTCCGAATAGCTCACGCCGGGCGTCACCAACTCCGTCACACCGCGTTTCACTAACTTCTTCGTCAGCTTCGGGTCCTCCAGCTGGTCGCAGATTGCCACCCGCAGACCCGCGCGCACCAGTTTCGGCAGGTACGTGTCCAGCGCGTGGAACGGGAACCCCGCCATCTCCAATGCTTGCGCCGTCGTGCTGCCGCCGTTGGAGCGGTGCGTCAGCGTAATATTGAGAATCTTGCTCGCCTTCACTGCGTCCTCTGCATATGTCTCGTAGAAATCGCCGCAACGGAACAGCAGCATCGCGTCCGGATACTGCGTTTTGATGTCGCGGAACTGCTTCATCATCGGAGTTAGTTCTTCTGCCATATAAATTTCAAATCTCAAATTTCAAATTTCAAATTACCACAGGTCCACCGTGACCTTTAGGTTATACCTTCTGCCCGTCAGGTAGTTCGGGCTCGCCCATTGGGCGCCGTACGCATCGGCTACCCAGAAATAGGAGTTCACGTTCTTCCATCCCACAAGGTTGAACACCTCGAACTGGATCGCCCATTGTTTGACATGTTTGGCGCTCGGCGCGCGCATGAACTTAGCCGTCTGGGCGTTGAAGATATAGGTGGCGCCGAGGTCTATGCGTTTGTAGGTTGACATTCTGCCCCAGGCCTGGTTGTTACGCGGCGCATAGTACGGCTGACCCTCCGCAAACTGCATCTTGAGGTGGAACCGTAACTGCGGCAACTGCGGGATATAATCCTGGAACAGCATCGAGAAATTGAACCGCTGCTCCTGCGGACTCGGGATCCAAACGGACGAGCCGTTGAGGCGCTGTCTGGCGACCATCGTGCTGAACGAGATCCAACTGTCCGCGCCCGGCACCAACTCGCCGTATAGCTTCAGATCCAGACCGCCGGCATAGCCCTGCGAGTCGTTCTTACCCGAATACCGCACCCGCACATTCTCTACCGTGTAACTCTCCATCCGGTCGATGTACTTGTAGTACCCCTCGGCGGTGAACTTGAACGGCCGTCCCCACGCGCGGAAATAGTAGTCTCCGCCGAGCACTACGTGTACCGACCGCTGCGCTCGCAGGTCGCGGTTGAGCTTCATGCGCGTGATTCCGAACTCGTCCGTGATGGTGTCGCGCAGCTCTTTGTAGAACGGCGCCTGGTAGTACAGTCCCGTCGCCAGACGGAAACACAGATCCCGCTTCCATCCCGGGATCCACTCCACGGAAGCGCGAGGGGAGGGGAGTACCTCGTTGTTCCAGCTCCACCACTGCAACCGTCCGCCGACGGTTAGTATCCACTGGCCGGAGGTGGTATTCCATTTATGCTCGTTCTGTATATAGCCCTGCACGCGGGCGGACTTCATCGCGCTGTCACCCCGCATGGTGTAATAGAGTTCCATTGACCGCCCGTCGTTGGGCAGCGAATAACCCGCCGAGTCGCGCCATTCCCATTCGCTTATATGGTCGCGGATCAGTTCCGCCTGACCGCTCACACCCCACTGCAGGGTGTTGTTGCCGCTCTTCCAGTTGCCGTTATGCGCTATCGTGATCACGCCTGCCTCCAGACTGTTGCGCGCGTGCTGGTGGAAGAGACCCGTACCCAGCGCCTCGCTAATCTGTCCGGCAGGCGCATTGGAGAGCACGTACTCGCCTGTGATGTCGAAGTTCTCACGCTCGTTGGAATAGAAACCGCTCGCGTCAAAACCAATATCTAATTCTGACGGCTGACCGCTGATGGCTGACAGCTCATACTTGCCTTTCGCACTCAGTGCCGCGAAAGCCGTCAGGAAACGGTCCTTCTCCTGCCCCTCGTAATAGATACTCAGGTTCTTCGCGTTCTGTCCGCCGAACGACTCACTCAAACTGTCCGGCGTGAACCGGTAGTCGTTCTGGCTCACGTTGCCCAAGAATGACATCGTCCATGGATTTTGTCTTTTGTCTTTCGACTTTCTACTTCCAACCTTCCATGTAATGAACGTCTGGTAGTCCACATACGTCGGCTGGTAGTTGCCGGCGGTAGAGAGGCCGCCTAACATGTATTTGCTCGTCTTGTATCGCAGGCCGTGCATCTGGCTGTACGTGCTGTCGCCGTGACCCACATACACCTGCGCGCCTAACAGACTCGCGCTGAGGCTCGCCTCGAACGCCTGCGGCCTTTTGTATGTGATGTCTAACACCGACGACATCTTGTCGCCGTACTGCGCACCGTAGCCGCCGGCGGAGAAAGCGACGTTCTCCACCATCTCGGGGTTCACGAAACTCAAACCCTCCTGCTGACCGCTGCGGATGAGCAACGGACGGTGGATCTCAATGCCATTCACATACACCGAGTTCTCGTCGAACGAACCGCCGCGCACGTTGTACTGGCTGCTCAACTCGTTCGTCTGGCTCACGCCGGCGAACGTGATCAGCAGGCTCTCTATCGAACCGCCCGTAGCGTCCGGCATGACCCTTGTCGTGGACGCATCCACGCGGTCCATCGTGCCCTGCGTATGTTTGATTCCGCGTACCTCGATCTCGTTCAGCACCTGCTCGTCGGTCAGCATCTCCACGTTGATATTCAGTACGTCCTTGAGGTCGATCACACGCTGCTGAACGGTCGTATAACCAATCATCGAGTAGTGCAGCACTACCGTGTCCGCCTCGTCTAAGATCAGTTCGTAATACCCGTTCTTGTTCGTCGCCGTTCCGCCCAATAACTCTCCGGTACTTGGTACTTGGTCACTTGGTACCTTACTCCACGCCGCTACGTTCACCAGCTCGATACCCACATTGTTCTGGTCCACCACGTACCCGTACACACGGGCGCTCCGCGCGTACGACGAAGTGACAAAGGTACTAAGTACCAAGTACAAAGTTATAAAGTTTACTATTTTTAAGATTTTACACATTCGGTATGATATCGGAGTCTTATCGGAGTCTTATCGGAGTCAAGTCGGAGTCATGTCGGAGCATAATACTCACAAAGAAATGTACTATTTTTAAGATTTGCTGTGCAATAATCATTATTCATTAATCATTAATCATTGTTGCGTTCAGCCCCTCAATGTACTCCGTCAGTTCCTCGCCTCCGAGGCCTGTCTCGGAGGAAGTGACGAACACCGGCGGCAGCTCTTCCCATTCCTCCAATAATCGTTCTTTGTACTTGGTCACTTTGTCACTTAAAGCCACGCGCCCGAGTTTGTCGCCCTTCGTGAACACGATCGCGAAAGGCACGCCGTTCTCGCCTAACCAGTTGATAAAATCAATATCTATCTTCTGCGCCTCGTGCCGGCAGTCGATCAGCACGAACAGGCACACCAACTGCTCGCGGTACAAGCAATACCGCTCGATCATCTTCTTCAGTGCCTCGCGCTGTTTCTGTCCCGCCTGCGCATACCCGTACCCCGGCAGATCCACCAAATGCCATTCCTGTCTTTGAGCAGCTTCGCTGCGGTCTTTCGACTTTCGACTTTCGACTAAAAAATGGTTGATCAGCAGCGTCTTACCCGGCTTCTGGCTGGTCTTGGCGAGCTTCGGGTTATGGCAAATCATATTAATCAGACTCGACTTGCCCACATTGCTTCGCCCGATAAACGCGTACTCCGGCAGCCCGCTTTGCGGACAATCCTTCACGTCCGGAGACGAGATAACATATTTAGCTTCTTTAATCACCTTTCACTTTTCACTTTTTTCGCCCACATACCAAATCCGCAGAGGCATCCTAAGGTCACCACGCCGGCGATGGCATAACCGATCCATCGGTACTCCGGTGCTATGTTCAGTCCCTCCGGCGCAATCAGTATATAACTGCTGCACACCATCGTCATGAACAGCGCCGGTACCATGGCTACCAAATACCCGTAACGGTACTTGGTATCTTTGGACTGCCCACTTGGCGCACTTTGTCCCTTCTTATACAGCCATACCGTTCCGGCCCACAGCGTAAACACGGCTAACGTCTGGTTCGTCCACGCGAAATACCGCCAAACGACATTGAAATCCACAAACACCATGCCGAACACGCAGAGGAACAGCGGTACCGCAATCATCAACCGTCTCGGGATCGGCCTCTGGTCCCATTTCAGAAAATCCGCCACGATCAGACGCGCGCTGCGCAACGCCGTGTCGCCACTGGTGATTGGCGCCGCAATCACGCCGATGATGGCTAAGATACCTCCTACCGTGCCTAACCAGCTGCGGCTCACTTTGTCAATCACCAGTGCCGCGATGTTCTCGCCCGGGTGTTGCGCCGCGAACGCCTGCAGACCGTCAATGCCGTACAGACCCTTCTCCGGATCCGCGAAGAACGTACCGGCTGCGGCAGCCCATATCAACGCCAAGATTCCCTCGGCTACCATCGCCCCGTAGAAGATCCAGCGACCCTGACGCTCGTTCGTGCAACAACGCGCCATGATTGGACTTTGCGTCCCGTGGAAACCCGAAATAGCACCGCAAGCGATACTCACGAACATCATCGGGAACAGCGGCAGACCGTTGGTCTGACGGTTATGCAGTCCGTCAAACACCTCCGGCATCTCTGCACTGTGCCAACCTAACATAACCACCATGATTCCCAAACCCATGAACAGCAATATACCGCCGAAAATAGGGTAGAACCGGCCAATCAGTTTGTCCACCGGCAAAACGGTCGCCAAAGCATAATAACCGAAGATGATCAGTACCCATATAATAGGAATAGTGTGGTCGTGCAACTGCATGTCTCCCAATGCCGCCAGCCCTTGCAGCAAGGTTGCCGGGCCGCTCAAAAAGGTCGTGGTCAGCAAAATCAGCAGTACCAGACTCAGCACGCGCATAAAGACCTTCGTGCCTTGACCTAACTCGTCACCGATAATATCCGGCAGAGACGCTCCGCCCTTGCGGATAGACAGCATGCCGCTCAGGTAATCATGCACGCCGCCGGCAAAAATGGTACCGAACACGATCCACAGGAACGCCGCCGGACCATAGAATATACCCATGATCGCACCGAAGATAGGACCCAGGCCTGCGATGTTCAGAAACTGCACCAGAAAGATCCGCCACGGTGCCATCGGCACAAAGTCCACACCGTCTGTCTTCGTTAGCGCCGGAGTCTTACGCTCCGGCTCAATACCGAAAATCTTCTCTACCAACCTACCATAGGTGAAGAAACCTACCACTAAAATAATAAGTGCTACTATAAACGTTACCATACTAAGCCTAATTTATAATTAGGCTGCAAAGGTACTGCTTTTTTTTGATATATGCAAGTAAAAAAAGAAAAAAATAGGCGTCTGCGGATTCGAAAATAGCGTTTCTAAATGGAAACTATAATTCGAAAATTGCGGAGCAACACAAAAAAAAAGAGACCTTCTTGGTCTCTTCTTGTGGGCAGACCCTCTGCTTGTAAGGCAGATGCTCTAAACCAGCTGAGCTAAACGCCCGTCGTTTTACCGACTTTAGAGCTCTTTTTCAAAAGCGAGTGCAAAGGTACTGCTTTTTTTTGATATGACCAAATTTTTTAGCAAAAAAATGCACTTTAGGGGTCATTTTTTTGTATTTTTCTGCATTTTTAGACCAAAAACGTGGTAATTGTACCATTTTTTGTCTTCAAAGCGGTGCAAAACGGCGTAACATAGTATAGTTATTCCGATACCTACTATGATCCCGGCAAAAACATCTGCCGCGAAATGCTGGCTCAGATAAATCCGGCTGTACCCGCCAAGGGTAGCAAGTGCCCAAAGGGCGGCTTGCAGCAGACCGCTTCGCTGTAAGACCGTTTTACTATCGTTTGTTGTGAGTATAATACTCATTGCGAAAAAGAGCGCGAAGAATGAGGTGGTATGCCCGGAGGGGAAAGAGAACCAGTAGTTCATTCTCACGCCTTCCACCAGCGGCAGTTGTACGTCCGGCATGTGTTCTGCGAACCAAGTAACGGGGCGGGGGGCATTGATGAGGTGCTTGAAAAACTGCGTTGTGAGCGCTGAGAGCGCCAAGCCTGCGGAGGCAAAAACACCGTCTCCGATGCGGCTGAAGAGGAGCAGGGCAACGCACAGCACGTACGGAAACCACTCTGCCACCTGCGTGTAATACCTATAGAATATATCGCGTGCGGGCGTGTGCCTGTTGCATAACAGCAGGTGCAATTCACCTTTCGGAACATAAAGAAGGGCTAAGCCCAATACCGCTATGAGTATCAGGCTTAGACCAATAAAGATGCTATTTTGTTTGAATAGATTTTTCACAATCAAACCATCAGTCAGCAATTATCAACTATCAGTAGTCCTCCTATTGTACCAACTGTCCGTAGATATTATAGGTCTTATCTCCCTTGTTGATCACGATCTGGCGGTTGACAAGCCGTTTGGTTGCCGGGGCTTGGTTCTTATCCGGAGTGGTGTCGTAGTTCGGTACATCCTCAATCACAACACGGCACGAAGGCAGCACAGGGATGGCTCCTGTTTTCTCGGTCAGTTTGACATATACCTCATCCCCTTCTTCAAAGGTAATACCTTGGCCCAGATAGAGTACCGAAACTTCCGGTCCGGCCACCAGAATAGAATCGTTTATGCCGCGTACCAGGTGCCATTCATAGTTCGAGAACTCATAGCCGGCATTGCCGCCCTTGCCGGGTTTGTAAACCGCCATGACATTATTAAACTTGTATTTAATAATACTGTCCGGATAATATACCGAGAACGCTACCGGGAGAGAAAGCGTCTGCTCGCAGTACTCGTCCTCTACCACTATGGTACCTGTGTATTTTCCGGGCTTGGTGATTTTCTCTGTCGGGAGAGTGATGACTCCTTCATCAGGCCGGTTAGGAATACTGAATTTCTCATCAGCGTACCCCGGTACTTTGAAGATAGCGTTGTACCCTTCTGCATCAATATCCTTAATTTCTCCTTTTGTCAGTACATACTCGACGGGTAACTCATCTTTCGGGCAGATGTGTCTCTCTCCGACTTCCTTGAGACTGAGTTCCAAGCAGGTTAGCACTTTTACGTAGTAGTGCTCATAATGATTACATCCGGAGGTGTTGTACGTGGTATCCGTCACATCTTGTGACGCATAATACCATTTTCCGTTGTAGCCTTGTGCCGCATCCTGTCCAATGATGGTATCCTTAGTTTCTTCTGTCTCTAAGTTATAGACGACGAGGGCTAACTTTTTGTCTTCGTAGCAAGGTGCTTCGGGATTGAGAATAGTTCTCTCTCCGTATGTTACGAGGCTATCGAGGTGTGCTTGGCCTTCTGTAGCAATGATTTCTTTTTGTTGCTCGAGCGTCAAGCAACTGTCTTTGGGTGCAACAGGAATGGTATCCGCGCGTACCACGCGGAAGGAGAAACGCATTTGCTCGTCGTGTCTTTGTCCCGTACACTGATTGACATATACCGCTGATACTTTCAGATCGTACCATCCGGGAGCCGTGTAAACGTGTGTAGTCTTCTTTTTTTGGTCATTGCTAACGCTGGGAGGCGCTGAGTATGTAACGCCATCTCCATAATCCCATTCGATACTCTCGTAGTCGTTGTTACCGATGTTCAGCTTCATCTCAATCTCTTCATCGGCGCAGAAAAGACCATGATAGACACTATCGATCATGAGCGGCGAACCATTGAAGGTGACGCTTCGCTGGATAGTCGAAGAACCGCAAGAGTACGCGTAGGAACATTTCTCTCCAAATCCATATACGTGTGCGAGGAATCCTACATTACCTTTCAGGTTGTGACTACCGTTTAGAATCTCAATACGTGCGTAGGAATAATCCGGATTACCCATTATAGGATGAAAATCAGATTGCAGATTATGCTCCACGCCGGCTGTGTCTGTCCAAACGACATTAGGTACATCCGCAGTGGTGGTTACGATATTCATAAAGTGCACTTCTGTTCCATCGGCATAGGTAGAGAAACTGATTTCCTTGATTACCTGCTCAATAGGACTGATCCACAGCATAGCCGGGTCACCAATACTCCCGGCAGTAGAGGTGGGCTCATCGTAGGTGTTGGAGGTCATGAACAAGTGAACTCCGACAGGACAGGATGTAGTAAGGAAACACGACGAGTCTGCTATCAAGGGCTCCGGTAACTTACCGGTGTACGGAGAGTTTTTGTGTGTACTATATGCCTCTTCATCACCGATTTCGAATGTCCAATAGTGCTTCTTATCTACACTGAAATCGAATGTATGGACGAGTTCCGGCTCTCCATCTTCATTATTGATATATACCTGCGTACCGTCATTGAGTGCCATCACGGCGATGATATCACGTCGGTGGTTGCGTGACAAAGTGAGACCGAACTCCGATCCCCAATAGGCAGTAGGCATGGACTGCGAGAAGAGGTGGTCGCGGTCGCGCACTCCATAAGGAAGGTTGGTGTGCGGACAGCCCTGGAAGACTGCAATCTTCTTACCGTTACGTGCTTTGACCGTTGTTCCGCTCAAATCGGCTTCGTCACCTGCTTTCTTTCCGGTCCACACATAATACACCTCTCCTTTTTTTAGGGTCGGTGTCGTTTGTGTTCCCGTTTTTCCACCATTGGTCTTCGCCGTCAGGGTATAGTCCACCACGGTGTTATTCTCTGTGGCTACGATAGCAAAATGGCTACCCTGTGGATCATCCGCATGGGCTGAAGGAGGGTAGGTCTGAATAAGGTAGTCGTCCAGCAATGCCGTCGTAGGGTAGATGTTTGCCGCATCGAATGATTTATTACGGTAGTTACCGGCAAAAAGAGAAATATCCTCGGTAGAGGTAACATGTAGCGCCGTACTTGTAACTTGCTCGCTCTGATAACTATAACACGAAGCCTTCTCATTAATCATCGGAATCGTGGTGTTACCCGGATTGACGGTCAATCTGCGGTTTAATCCTGTACTGGTATTCTCGATCGTTACCGTACATTTGTTACGCGCAGAGATGGTAAGTGTCAATTTTTCCGGTCCGCCGGAATCTTCGTCTGCACGTAGGAATGTAACCCAGAAGTCTCTACCTTCGGTAGAAGGACTTGCTTGTCCCCATGCCGGAATGGTCATTCCGGCAAAGAGGGCAACCAGTGTCAGCGATTTTAATAATCGTTTCATATGCTTAGTTTTGTTCTAATTGTACTTTTTTCAGGCTCTCGTCGGGACATGGTCCCGTGATGGTCCTGTTCTAAACCGTATATTCCTATTAAAGAATCTCGATTTGCTTAATAAGCGGTCTCGATACTAAAGTATCTCGATCTCAACACGTCTGTTATTCTGACGTCCTTCTTCGGTGTCGTTGGTGTCGATCGGTTGGGTCTCACCGCGGCCTTCCGCCTCAATACGCTCCGGAGCGATACCGCGCTCAATGAGGTCTTTCATTACCTCGTTGGCACGACCGTCAGAGAGTTTCTGGTTAGCGGCATCCTTACCGATATTATCGGTGTGACCGATGATCTTGATACGTACCTTCGGGTTACGCGCCAGATACATATAGAGGTCGTTCAGCGCTTCCTCCGAGGTCTTCAGGATACGGGTCTTGTTGGTCGCAAAATGGAGGTTCTTGACGATGAATACCTCACCCTTCTTAACCGGAGTCAACTGAATATTGAGCGAGTCGCCGATATTAGCCAGTTGCATATCGAGGGAGTCGTAACCCATCTGTGCAATGTGGATGCGGTACTGCGGACCTTCCTCCAGCATCTGGCGGGTTGCGCCTGTCGTAGAGTCGGTAGCCAGACTGTAAGCCGGTTCGGCTGCATCGCTGCGGAGGATCTGTACCGTAGCGGGAACGGCGAGACCTGTCTCCTTATTAGTTACGCGTACGCGCAGGATAGGACGATGACGCATTGCGATGGTAACATACTCGGTCGTACCCACTTTCTCGATCTCGAAGGTCTGGGTAGCCGGATAGTAATTCTCCGCTTTGACATCCACGGTGAAGTTACCCAGCGCGTGTTTCTGGCGGAAGCCCTTCGGACCGATTTGTTTCTCGCGCATTGCAATCTTGCCGCTCTCGGTGCCTCGAGTCTCCACGAAAGCTTTCTCCAACGGCTGGTTCGTCTCTGCATCAACTACGCTATAGATAGCATATGCAGGAGGAGGCGGAACAGGGCGCTCTTTCTTACCCGGTACCTCGAACTGAACGGTGAACTTGGCACCTACAAAGAGGTTGTTGAGTTTCGTATCGCCATTCATGGCGAGCATGGTGTTGGTTTTCTCTACCTGTACGTTGTTGGCGGAGAACTCCACCGGAACGGCCTTTGGCGTAGCGTTGGTATTCAGCACGCCGTATTCGGCAAACAGTGCCACACGGTAGTGAATATTCTCACGGCCGAACGGCAGACGCTGACCGGGGTTGACTTTGGCTTTCTTGGCCTTCGGATCCGGCTGTTTCTGGAGCCACTCGTCGAGGTCAAGACCGATTTCGGCAGCTACACTGACATCCGGTTGGTTGAAGACCATCTTCTGGTTGGTTACGCCGTTGAGGTCATAGATTCCCATTCCGTAAGGATCAACCAGTGCGGGATCATTGACCACAATATCGTACTGTCCTTTCTGGCTGTAGCCCATCGGAATGCCGTAATGAATCTTTGCACCCACGAGGAAATAATAGCGGCTGAACTGCGCACCGAACATAACCGGCACACCGACCTCCAGCATATTACGCATTTCGCTTAGGTTGTCAATCAGGTAGTAGTATTTGGGGTAAGAAATCTCTCCTGTGGCGGGATCCGTATACGGGTAATTTGTCGATGTACGTGTGGCTTGGAAGCCATACGCAGAGGTGGAGTTCAGGAACCGGGCGTCCAAACCTACCTCGAAGAGGAAATGACCGTACTCCAGATTGTAGGTAAAGTCGATACCTGCGCCGGGACCGCCTTTGAGTTGCTGGAGCGCATTGCTCTGGTTGAGCGTGCCGGCTCCCATATACTGGCCATTCAGTTTATCCATCATAGCTGCGTAACCTACGCGCATGCCCAGATTGAAATAGGATATAACCTCGGTCTTGGGATTTTCCAGACTCTCCTGGTATTTCTCGTAATCGCGGATAGCCTTCTCCTCTTTAGCCTTAGCGTCCGCCTCTTTCTTGGCCTGTGCTTCCGCGCGCTCTTCAGCAGCCTTGGCGCGTTCGGCAGCCGCTTTATCGCGTTCGGCTTGTTTCTTGGCGTTCTCTTTGGCAGCAGCGGCTTTTTTCTTATCCGCTTCTTTTTTCTTATCCGCAGCAGCTTTCTGCTTTTCTTTTTGTGCTTTGGCCTTTTCTGCCGCTTTCTTACGTTTCTCCGCCTCTTTTTTCTTCTGTGCAGCCGCTTTCTGTTTATCCGTTTGGGTAGCAGGAACCGGCTCCGGCATGGCGTTTACAACTACCGGTGCGCAGCTCAAACTCAGAATAACACTGACAATCAGTATGTTTTGAAATAAGTTTCTCATATCCGTGTTCTCCTATTAGATTTACTTGTTAATAATAAATTTGAAGCTACGTGCCTTACCGGCTGTCACTACGCGCAGCAGATACAGACCATTCTCGTTCGGAGTGGGGATGGTACATCCGCCGTCCGGAATATTGAATTTCATGTTGTTGTAGATTCTTCCGCTGGCGTTGATCCATTGGGCATAGCATTCTACATCTTTCTTTCCGCCCCAATTGGCGTTAACGAAGATCTTGTCTTCTTTCAGATCGTAGTTCGCTGAGATGATCAGCTGGTCAGGAGCGGTGTCGAACTCATGCTTCATTGTGTTGTCACCGAAAGCTTTCGCGCACGCACAGGTCTTTACCTCGTCTTCTTTACCTTTATTGATGGTGAAGCATACATAGAACGCATCGTTTTTGTCGCCCGGTATGTCGTAGAAATTGAGGTTGGCAGAAACCTGTCCGTCCAGAGCAGTACTGTCCGAGGTGCGATACCATTGGAAATCACTCAACTCTTTGCCTGCAAACGGAGTGGTGAGCAGACCCAGTACGTTGTTATAACGCTGTGCGATGACATCCTTGTCAAAGTTGATCATGAAGTTCATCGTTGTATCAGCTCCGCCGCAATCAGACTTGATCTCCAAATGGATGCCATAGAGCGTCTCCGGTTTGGCGGTAGAAGGAATGGTAATCTGGAAATATGAATCGGTGATCTGCAACTCGGAATCCTTGAATCCGGCAGCCTTGGCTACATCGTCAAACTCGATGGTTACGTTGTCGCCGTGCAGGTTTACTTTGCCCTCATTGCTATAGAATACTTTTCCGATATATTCTCTACCATCTTCAGGACAAGGGATCTCAATCTCGTTGATGGCGAACTGGTATCGCCCGATAGTAACGGTAATTGGGATGGAATCCACAGCGTTCTGTCCGGCGCAAACATGGCTACTCTCGCGGTAGATGAGAACATATGCCTGATAGTTGCCGGATTGCTCATAATAGTGAGGTACCGAGTCGGTGTTGGATAAATCCTTTTGTCCGTCGCCGAAGTACCACTCGATCTTTGTATATTCGTAGTCCGGGTGACAAGCAAACTTGATTGTATCCTCGCCACAAAGGTTATTTTCGGTATCCGGCGAGAAAATTTGTCCGTTGATGGTGATATACTGTGTCAGCGGTTTGGTCGCACCACCTGCGGAATAGCCGTAGGACTCATTCTTAGTAAATCCATAGACGTGAGCAATGAAATTGGAGCCATTACTTTTCAGAGTGTGGGAAGTAGCTTCGCTACCTAACGAGACCTGTGCGTAATGGTAGGTGCTTGAGCCGTCCACCTGTTTGAAGTTGGCTGATATGTCCTTGCCGTCCAGTGTCATTTTCGCCGGTTGGTCTGTCACCACATTTACGTAGTGCGAAGTAGTACCGTTTTTGCTGGCGTATGTAGCAAAAGTTACTTGGTCAATCTGTTGCTCAATCGGGTTGACCCACAACATGGCGGGGTCACCGTTACTGTTTTTATCGCCGTTATAACGCTGAGATACCATAAAGAGGTGTGCGGCGCACGGACAAGAGGTCGTTACCAGACAGCTTCCTTCCTTGGCGTATGTACCCATGGTGCCTATTTCAAACTCCCAATAGTGTTTGGGCTCGTTTGCAAAATCGAATGTGTGAACCAGATTGCCGTTGATACGTACCTCTGTACCATCGTTCAATGCCAAAATACGGATGATATCTACCGGGCGGCTGGCAGATGCCGTCAGCACAAAGGTATTACCCCAGTATTGGGTAGGCATCGCCTGTGAGAAAATATGATCGCGTTGCTCTTTCTGGTAAGGAATATTGGTATGCGGGCAGCCTTGGAATACCGCAATCTTCTTGCCGTTACGCGCTTTAACAAACGTACCGGAAAGGTCACCGGCGTCTTTGTCCTTTTTGCCTGTCCATACATAATATACCTGACCTTTCATCAATACCGGCGTATGGAGTGTGTCCTGGCCTACTTTGTAACTCAGTTTGGCTGAATCTTCAGGTTCCAGAATATAGCCGTTTTTGGCATCCTCAAAGAGCTGGCTATATTGTTTGGTATATACCGTCGGTACATAATCCACAATGGTATTATCCTCCGCTGCGATGATCGCAAAATGGCTACCTTGAGTAGCTGAGGCTCCATCGTGGTCAGACGGTGTGTAAGTCTGTATCACATACTCGTCCAGCAGTGAAGCGGTAGGCAGTACGTTGGTCGCGTCGAAAGTGGCTTTCTTATAGTTGGTGGCGAAAAGGGAAATATTGGCGGTAGAAGTCACATGAAGCGCACAGGTATCTACTTGCTCGGAGTTGACAGCGTAGCAGACTTTGCCGCTGGTCGTCATCGCATTGCGGGCATTGTTCGCAAGTACATTACCGGAATAAAGTTCCACCAACTTCATTTCTCCGGCGGTAACAGTCACATTCTGTGAATAGCCGGTGAAGGGGTTGCTGATTGTAACTTGGCAATCCTCGCGGGAAGAAATCGACAGAGATAGGGTCAAATCATTGTTCGGATCCTGGTCCGCTTGCATGAACGTTACCCAGAAGTCTTTACCTTCGGTCGATTGACCGTCTTGTACAGTACTTTGCGCCAACACTCCCGTGTAGGAGCCTGCCAACAGGTAAAAAGTTGTTTTTTCATATGATTGGATGTGTTAAATGGTTTTCGTTCAATTTCGGGTGCAAAGTTACTGCTTTTTCTTTACGCGCGCGTGCAGTTATTCGCGAAAAATGTGTAAAAATTGACACACCTATTGTATCTTTTGCCCCAAAGTGCTATAAATTGACGAATTTCGTATGATCACAATTCTGCCGTCACGAATTTCCTTCCGCGCAACTGCATTTTTACCCTCGGGAGCTATGATGGCTGTCGGTGTGTCATCGTAGGCGTCTCCATAACTCTGTGTGAGAGTCCTGAAATCCACATTTTGGCCTTGTTTGTTGCCCCAAATATATTCCGCCAACTCCGGATAGTCGATGAACGGGTTGCGGTTTCCTTGGATCTTGTTGACCTCTATAGCTCGTGCTTTCTCTTTCTCACTCACCGGGTCGAGTCTATGCCAGGATACCAACAGATCGCGCAACCAGGGTTGAAACTCCTGCCACCCCTCGTTGGTCATCGCCACTCCCGGTTCGCCGGAAGAGAGCCATTCCAGCGAATCGCCGTAACAGGTAGCGATATAGAAATATGCCCGTGCGAAATCACCTTTGTATTCGTCTGCAGGACAGAATACCCTCGTCAGACCGTACGATGCACCGCTTCCGGTGACGAACGAACCGTTGTTGAACGTGCTGTCTGACGGGATACCCGGAGCGTGGTTCGACTTGCTGCGGTTGGCGGAATAGTCGCCCGGTACGAGGTGGTACAAATCGCAGTATGCCGGATTGACATCACCGCCCCACCAGCTCTTCGGGAGCATGTGCTCTATGTCAAAGCCGGAAACGCTCGCCGTCGGGTGTTCCGGATCGAAGTACCGTACGTTGTTGGAATACATATCCAATACCTGATTCGTGTTGGTATCGCGGTCGGTGTAAAAGAATGCATCCCAAGTCTTCTTGCTGCCGCTGCCGTAGCGGTAGCGCACTCCGCGGCAAATGATACTGCCCAAATGATTCTTGAGAGTTGAGTCGGCTGTCCCTTGTGCGTATTGGTAGTAATTGCGCGGCATCGGACCATAGACTGTACCCGTGGTGTCCAGCGTGAATGCGCTTGCACCGGATCCGGGGGGTACTATGGTTAGCACAATAGGCAACTCGCGTGTCCGTTCAATGCCGTCAGAGCCGGTGGCTTTGGTAATCAGCACATCTTCAATCGGAAAGGCGTTGGTTACTTCGCTCATCGTGATACTATAGTAGATGCCCACTTCACCTCCTTCTGCCGGCAGAGTGCTCTCCGTCAGGGTGAATTGACTGCCTTTCTGAAGCGAAAGTGTAATATTCCCGATTACATTCTTGCCGGTGAGGTTGAGGTTCAGTACATCTTCCATTGGCTCATCTGCACTCACCCATTTTACACCGCCGAAATCCATCTTAGGGTATTGCATCTCCACGATTCCCCATGTGGGGTGCGGGTTTTCCGCTTCAAACTCTATCTTCTGCACATACCAGCGGTTGGAACTCTTCACGCTGGAAAGGATGGTAATACTGTCTAATGAACTGTTGATGGTAAGAGGATAGGGGTGAATTTCCGTGAAATAATTGGAATCCCATACCACATCCTGACCACATACAAGAATTTTCTTGTTGTCGGCTGTTCCGGCTCCGTTTTTGGTCACGAACGGCGCTGCATAAACGGTCATTGTGGTAATGTAGTATGTGTCATCCAAACCGAAATTGACTTCTCCTTTTTCGTTGCCCGTACCGCCTTTGATGCCAAAGCCTTCTTTGGCTCGGTTGATTTTGGCGGAACGGTTTAATTGTGCGATGCAGTTATTGGTCGCACTCAAAACGAAACTATTTAACTCTTGTGCAGTGTTCGTTGCGTCAGAAGTACTGCTGTTAAAAATAATGGTATATTTCTCTGCCATGACCCCTGCAGTGAGAAGCAGCGCAGTTAATATAGAAAATGTCTTCTTCATGGTTTTCCGGAGTTTATCGGTATTAAGTGCTTATTAAGTGCTTGTAAAGTGCTGTACACTATTTCTTCTTCGGAACAAAATACAGCAGGATATTCAGCGTTACGTACCACAGTACGCAACCCGTTCCGCTAAAGAGTGCAAACTCGAAATGATGCGTAGCAATCGCTCTGACTGCGCAGAAAACGATCAGAATCAGGCAGCCGATAAGGAAACAGGTTACTGTGGTTTTGTTTTTTGCCCAGCTCTTGAAACTAAAGAACGGTATTTCTGCGTTCAGCAGGTAGCAACTGATGATTGACAGCCCAACCAGACACCAGCCCATCCAATCGTACGCAATTATTGAGATGGGCAGAGAGCATATACCGCCCCAGAAAATGGCATTGGCAGGAGTTGCCAGACCGATAAACGACTCGTGCTGGCGCTCATCCACATTGAATTTGGCCAGTCGCAGCGCCGAGAAGGCTGCCATCAGTAAGGCGAGACCTGCCCACCATCCCAATACCGGACGCAGATAGCAGAAAAGCATCATGGACGGAGCCAACCCGAAAGTTATATCGTCTGCCAGCGAATCCAACTGCACACCGATAGGACTCGGAGCCTTCAACAGACGGGCGCTCAGCCCGTCGAAGAAATCAAAGAAAGCACCGCCCAAAATGAATACAAATGCCCATGTAAATGCACCTTGGGTGGCCAAGAATACTGCTATACTGCCGCAAAGCAGGTTGCAGCAAGTAATCGCGTCTGGTATAATCCGTTTTCTCATAATTTTCTATACACCAAATAAGTGACAATAATCGACGGCACGCAACAAACCATCACAATCCAGAAGAAGCCCAAATAGCCGACAGCCTCTTGTATGTAACCGGCTATCATGCCCGGTAACATTAAGCCCAGGAACATAAACGCCGTGCAGATCGAGAAATGCGCAGTCTTATGCGCCCCGTCCGCTACATGGATCATATACAGCATGCACGCCGTGTAGCCCAGTCCGTAACCCATCTGTTCAAAGCCTACGCACAGCGCCAGAATCCAGAACGCAGTGGGCTGGAATTGTGCGAAATAGACATAAACAATGCAGGGTAGGGTGAGGCACAATGCCATTGGAATGATGGCTTTCTTGAGACCCGTCCGGCTCGCCCAAATGCCTCCGCCAATACCTCCCAGGAGCATCAGAATAACGCCTATGCCCGTGACCTCACCGATCGTATCTACAGTGATACCCAGACCGCCTTGCTCGCGTGCCGCCAGGAAGAAAGGATTGCATAACTTGAGCAGCAACGCTTCCGGTAACCGGTAGATCAGCATGAAACAGAGGGCTAACACGATACCCGGTTTGCGGAAGAAATCCGCCCATACCATGCCCACCTCGCGCAGAATACCTTTCGCCTTCTGCCTTTCACCTTTCGCCTCCACGCTCGGCATCTGCCATACATGCCAAACGGCGATAACAGCCAAGATACCGCTGCATAGCAATAAGGCGTAGGTCCAGGAGGTCGATACATCCGTCCGTTTCTGCAACCATCCGACTAACATCAGCAGTACCGATTGGCAGAAGATGTTGGCTATCCGGTAGAAGGTGGAGCGGAGACCTACGTATGCCGCCTGGTCATGCTCGCTCAGCGCCAACATGTAATAGCCGTCGGCGGCTATATCGTGGGTGGCAGAGCAGAACGCGGTAATAGTGAAAAGAATCAGTGCCGTGGTGAAGTGTCCTTGGGGTGCCAGCCAAGCCAACAGACCTGTGGCAACTGCCATCAGCGCCTGCATCGTCAGTACCCACCATCGTTTCGTCCGAAGTACATCTACAAACGGACTCCAGAGAGGCTTGAATACCCACGGGAAAGCAATCAGAGACGTGAATAGCGCCATCTCACTGTTGGGCACACCCAGTTGGGCAAAGAGCGTAACGCTGATGCTGGTCACTAAAAAGTATGGAATACCCTCGGCCAAATAGAGCGAGGGTACCCATAACCACGGTGATATTTTCATTTCACCTTTCAATTGTATTATTCCTTATTATTAATACGCACGCGCGCGTTATTGGAAATTAGCGCGGTTGTCTTTGATTTCAGCCTTGTCTTCCAGCAGTTGCATTGCCTGGTACGGCAGGTATGCATAGCGGCTTGCCAGCTGGGCTTTCTCGGTATCGGCATTGAATACGCCGTCCAAGTTGTTGGCTGCGCCGGTCTTAACCACGAACACACCCATGTTGCCCTGGATAGGCTGGCTCAGTGCGTTAGCACCCTGTGCTACAGCGGCTCCGATCACTGCCGGCTCCATTCCTGCGTTGCCGAAACGGCTGTCACTCAGCGATACGCGCTCTACGCTCTGTACCGGCTGACCCATGATCTTAGCAGCTGCCTCCAAGCTCTCTGCGCCCTTCAGCTCTTTCTTGATGTACTCTGCCTTGGCGTTATTGGTTGCCTCATAAGTGAGCTCGGCACGTACTGCGTCCAACGGACGGTACTCACCGTCGTTCACCTCGGTCAGAGCAGCCACGATGAACTGCTGGCCGCACTCGAAGACGTCACTTACATCGCCTTCTTTCGCCTCGAACGCCCAGCGAACGATAGGACGGCTGCTCTTCAGCTGACCTACTTTGTCGGTCGTTTCCGTCAGGTTGTACTGCGGGATAACAGCCATGCCTGCCTCCTGAGCGGCTTTCTCCAGTGCCTCGGCGTTGTTATTATTGACGATGAACTGCTTTGCGTTGTTGTAAATCACGGAATAAGTCTTGCTCGACGGAGTTACCTCGCGTGCCAGAATAGCCAGTTTCACTTTCGGCGTCGGTTTGCCGATCTCCATGATTTCATAGGTCTGCTCGCCCATGCCTACAGCTACGGTGAATTTCTCACCGCGTTTGCCTACCAACGCTTTCTCGGCGATGTTCTTCGGCAGATCAGCTGCCTTGAACCAACCTAACTCCTGATCCTCGCCGCCTTCCACGATAGCTTTCAGCTCTACGGAGTCCGGCATTGAGTAACCGGCCTGCATGATACGTGCCATGGCGTAGGTGTTGTTCTCAAAGAGGATCTCCGTGCAGTCGCCGGCTTTAGCACCCTTGGCGAACGCAAAGTCCTTGAACTGTGCCGGAACGGTCTCTATGGAATAATCACGACCGTCGTACATCACATCCGAGTTGGTGTTCACCACGAGGCTTACATCCTCTGCGGTCTTGAACTCCTCCTGCAGACGGGTCATCAGCTCCTGAGCTGCCTTGAAATCATCCTCGCTCGGTACAATGTCGAATGCCACGTACTTGATGGCGCGGTTCGGAGTCTGTTTGTATTGCTCCTTGTGCTGGTTGTAGAGTTTCTTGATATCACCCTCGCTCACTTTGACCAGGCTGTCCGCTACGCTGTAGTAAGGCTTCATGGCGTACTCTGCGCTGAAACCGTTCTGACGGCCGTTGAAAGCGTACTCTGCGTCCAGCGAGTTAGCCTTGAGCAGGTGTTGGAGCAGGGCGGTGTATTTCTCCTGCATGTAGCTGATACGTACGGCTTTCTCCCAGTACAGCCAATAGGTCTTGGCCTGCTGCAGGTTAGCGTTCTGCTCTGCATCCTCGCTGCCCTCGTTGATGGCGGCGATCAGGTTCTTCACGCTCTCGCGGTTGTATTGACCGTTCTCGTCCATGAACGCACGGCGGCTGCGCAGAATCTGGTGAACGTTCTCACCTACGCACAACTCCGTCAACTCGTCTGCCGTCACGTTCATACCGATCTTCTTTGCCTGAGCGCGGAGGGTGTAGTCCATTACGAACATGTTCCATACCTGGTTACGGATCTGAGCATGCATGTCTTCGTCGAAATCCGAACGGCCGGACTCAATCTTGTACACTTCTGTCAATTGATCTTTTGCTGCCTCGTACTCCGTGTAATGAATCTTCTGACCCTCTACTACGCCCACGTTCTCGCGGCTGCGGTTGAAGAAACTACTACCGGAGTTCAAAAAGTCTCCGAGGATAAATGCCAACATGGCGAGACCCACAATCGTGATCAACAATGCGCCATGATTTCTAATTTTTTGTAAACTTGCCATTTTTGTATATTAAACTATTGATTTTATTGTTCTCAAATTACCATTTGGGGTTGGTGGAATAGTAGATGTACGCTGCGCCTCTACCTACGGTCTCATATGTTCCGTTGTAGTTGGTCAGTTTGCCTTTGAGTACCACGAAATCGCCTATCTCTACCTGGTCTGCACTCGTCAGGCGGGCTTTGTCCTTGCCATATACCTGATAAGCCTCGAAATCGGTCTTGTCGGTGGTACCGTCGTTGGTAGCGGAGATGTAGAAAGTACCATTACCGTATTGGCTTACACCGCTTGCGTGCTTGCTGTCCAACTTGTGTACCCAGCCCTTGACGTAGTACTCTTCCGTAGTGGTCGCACCGCTTGCCAAACCTGCGCAGATCTCGCGTGCCTCATATACGGTCAGCGTGCCTTCCGGTACGTCTGCGCCCTCCGGATCAGGAGTGATCTTGGTCGGATCAACGGTTGAACCCTTACCGAAATTCGGGTTGCTGCAATAATAGATGTACGCTGCGCCGCGGCCTGCCGTCTCGTAGGTGTTGTTATAATTGGTCAGCGGACCATAGACGATTACGAAATCACCTATCGCAATCTCGTCGATACTCGTCAGTTTCTGATTGTTCTTGCCATATACCTGGTATGCCTCAAACGTGTGCTTGTCCGACTTGCCGTCGTTCGTCGCCGCCATATAGAAAGTACCGTTGCCGTAATTGGTAATACCACTGGCGTGCTTCGAGTCAAAACTGCATACCCATCCTTTGACATAATATTTCTCGCTCGTCACCTGCTGGTTGCTCAGGCCTTGGCAGATCTTACGGGCCTCATATACATTGATCGTTCCTTCAGGAATGGTTACGCCCTCGGGATCGGGAGTCGGATCGGGATCTACCGTCACGGGCATCGAATCAGGCACCTGAGCCGTAGAGCCGGGACTCGGCATGTACGGATTCTCCTTGCAACTTACCATTACCATCGCAATCGTGGCGATCAACATTAAAACACTCTTCTTCATATTCGTCTGTTTTTATTTATTAGATTCTTGGTTACGGCTTTTATTTCGATATTTATCAAAAAAGCGCACAAAATTACAAAAAATATTTCACGCGCGCAAATAAATAAGGAAAAAAGTGAAAAAAAATGCAATTTTCTTGTGTATGTCAGAAATTTGTTGTAATTTTGTGCGCTTTTTCGATGGTAGGGTATATTGTGCCCGCGCGAGAAGTATTATTTTATTAACCATTAACAGTTGAAACAATAGCAACTATTACTCCCAGACCACGCGGTGGTCGTGTTATCAAAGAAGATCCGAATCGTATTAACGATAGGATCAAAGGTGTGGCGCAAGTGCGCCTGATTGGCGACAATGTCGAACCCGGTATCTACACCTTCCAGCAGGCAATGCGTATTGCCGATGAGCAGAACCTCGACCTCGTCGAGATTGCTGCAACGGCTAATCCTCCTGTTTGCCGAGTCGTAGATTATCAGAAATTCCTCTACGCCCAGAAGAAAAAGCAAAAGGAAGCGAAAGCGAACCAGAAAAAGCAGGAAGTCAAGGAGATACGGTTCGGCCCCCAAACCGACGACCATGACTACAACTTCAAGCTCAAACATGCGCAGGAGTTCCTCAAAGAGGGCAACAAAGTGAAGGCCTATGTCTTCTTCCGCGGACGATCCATCGTCTTCAAGGAGCAGGGAGAACTTCTCCTCGCGCGCTTCGCAGCCGATCTGGAGGAATACGGCAAGGCGGATAACATCCCGAGCCTCGAGGGCAAGAGAATGATCATGTTCGTCAGCCCCAAGAGCCAGAAGTGATCCCCTAAAGAGTAATCAAGGGGAATATAGGACTAATATCGGACTAAAGTCGGACTAAAGTCGGACTAATATCGTATCCTACAACACCCTATATATACTATGTATATATCCCGTGATTTTAAGAAATCACCTGTAAGATGCTGTAAAATAGAAACGTCCGTAGGCTTACCTTTACTTTTGCGCCGTGTGCGCATGGCTGCCTGACGGATGAATTATTAACAATCAAATATTTTAACAAAATGCCAAAGGTAAAAACGAACTCCGGTGCAAAAAAGCGTTTCACGCTTACCGGAACCGGTAAAATCAAGCGTAAGCACGCTTACAAAAGTCACATTCTGACGAAGAAGACTAAAAAGCAAAAACGCAAC
>CAJOCN010000040.1 GCA_905233255.1 Paludibacteraceae bacterium | reverse complement strand
TGCATGGATCACTACGGCTTGGTGCCTCAAGAGGCGATGCCCGGTATCCGCTACGGCTGGACAAAAGCAGACACCTTACCCGTTCATAACGAGTTGGATCACGTTGCCGGTGGTTATATAAAAGGTCTGACGGGGCTCAAGCGACTGAGTCCGGTTTGGAAAGAAGGTATGCAGGCAATCTACGACACGTATTTAGGCAAATGTCCGGAGGAGTTTGAGTATGAAGGCAAGCTATACACTCCTAAAACATACGTGGAAAGTCTAGGATTACATGCAGAAGATTACGTTTCTATCACGAGTTACACTCACCATCCGTTCTATGAGAAGTTCGCACTGGAAGTGCCGGACAACTGGCGTATGGACCAGATGTACAACGTGCCGATGAATGAGATGATGGAGATCATCGACGAGGCTCTGAAGAACGGATACACGTTGGCCTGGGGCGCAGATGTGAGCGAGATAGGTTTTACGCGCAAGGGCATCGGTGTTGTGCCGGACGATGACAACGGAGCCGATATAACCGGTTCAGACCAAGCCAAATGGGTGGGCATGAGTGCCGACAAGAAGAAAGAAGAACTGACCAAGAAACCGCTGCCGGAGAAAACCATCACTCAAGAGATGCGCCAGAATGCGTTCGACAATTGGGAGAACACCGATGACCACGGCATGCAGATTTTCGGCATTGCCAAAGACCAGAACGGTAAGAAATACTACATGGTCAAGAACAGCTGGGGCACCATGCGGTCGGACTACAAAGGTATATGGTACGTCAGCGAGGCTTTCATGAAATACAAGACAAACGACGTGCTCGTGCATAAGAATGCGCTGCCGAAGAACATTGTAAAGAAATTAAAAATTAAGAATTAAAAATTAATGATTACGATAGAACAATTAAAAGATGTGCAGCAGAGGGCAGACAAGTTAAAAGCCTATCTGCAGATTGACGAGAAGCGCGTGCAGTTGGAGGAAGAAGAGCTGCATACGCAGGCTCCGGGATTCTGGGACGACGCCAAAGCGGCAGAGGTACAGATGCGTAAGGTGAAGAGTATCAAACGGTGGATTGAGGGCTATGAAGGAGTTCGCGCTGCGGTAGAGGAGTTGAACCTCAGTTATGAGTACTACCGCGAGGAGTTAGTGACGGAAGAAGAGGTGGATGCCGCTTACGCCAAGGCTTTGCAGGAGGTTGAGGATCTGGAGATGAAGAACATGCTGAGCCACGAGGAGGACCAGATGCCGGCTGTGCTGAAGATTGTGTCAGGCGCCGGCGGTACCGAGGCACAAGACTGGGCTGAACAGCTGATGCGTATGTACCAGCGGTATTGCGAGAAACATGACTACAAAGTGACGATCGCTAACCTGCAGGAAGGAGACGAGGCGGGCATCAAGACCGTGACCTTCAATATCGAAGGCGACATGGCTTACGGCTATCTAAAGAGCGAGAACGGTGTTCATCGCCTCGTGCGTGTGAGTCCTTATAACGCACAGGGTAAGCGTATGACGAGTTTCGCGAGCGTGTTTGTCGTGCCGCTCATTGACGATACTATCGAGGTAGAGGTCAACCCCGCAGGTCTCAGTTGGGACACTTTCCGCAGTTCGGGAGCCGGCGGTCAGAACGTGAATAAAGTGGAGTCCGGCGTGCGTCTGCATTATAAGTTCGTGAACCCTCTCACGGGTCAGCCGGACGAGATTGTGATTGAGAACACAGAGACGCGTGACCAGCCTAAGAACCGCGAGAACGCGTTGAGACACCTACGTAGTCAACTCTATGAGTTGGAACTGGAGAAGAGACGTCAGGCACAAGCCAAAGTGGAAGCCGGCAAGAAGAAGATTGAATGGGGCAGCCAGATTCGCAGCTATGTGTTCGACGACAGGCGTGTTAAGGACCATCGTACGAACTACCAGACGAGTAACGTGAACGCCGTAATGGACGGCGATATAGATGCGTTCATCAAGGCGTACTTGATGGAATTTCCGGAATAATGAAAGGAGAAGGGATCTATAAAGACCGTGGGAGCAAGTTCTTAGGTTTCGCAGAGACGATAGCGAACGAGGAGGAAGCGAAAGCGCGTATTACGTGGTATAAGAAGAAATACCACGATGCGCGCCATGTGTGCTACGCATACCGTTTGGGTCCTAACCTCTGGCGCACCAAGGATGACGGCGAACCACACGGGACGGCCGGCGCACCTATACTCCGCTCCATCGACGCCCGCGGAATGGATAATATTCTGGTGGTCGTCGTGCGCTATTTCGGCGGCACTCTGCTCGGCACCGGCGGACTAATGGTAGCGTACCGGGAAGCAGCCAAAGCAGCGTTGGAAGGGATGAAAGTTTGAGCGGCAAGCCGCTTGGTTTGATGGTTTGAAAGTTTGAAGAATGAAAAAGGAATATAAAGACATAGCATGTTATCATACGGCGGCATTGCTGCCGGTAACGGATTTTCTGCTGATTTTCCCATATCTGCAGCACTTACAGCATAAGACGACCACGAGCCTTAAACTGGAGTACTTAGGCGACCGGAAACAGATAGAGAAAGATATCCGTCACGGTGCGTTCTTCATCACCAACCACCGCGATATTGTGATGGACGCAGCCTGGCTGTCGTACCTGCTGCGGGTTCGGTATTTTATCCGACCGTACATGGGCGTTGGTGATAATTTGTTTGCCAAGCGATGGATAGAGATAGCAATGAAGTTCAACCGCTGTTTCGCGGTCAAACGCGGCGCCGGTGTGCATGCACAACTGGAGAATGCCAAACACCTCTCCGCTTATATCCACCACCTCAGAGCCCGTCACAAGTCCATATGGCTGGCGCAACGTGAAGGTCGTGCCAAAGACAGTAACGACCTGACACAGGCGTCGGTGCTACACATGCTGACGATAGGCGACGGCGACCTGTACGAGAAAGTGAAAGCTCTCAATTTCTGCCCTGTAAGCATCAGTTACGAGTTCGATCCCTGCGACTACCTCAAGGCGCGAGAGATGCAACTCAAGCGCGACGACCCCAAATGGCGCAAGAGCAAGCGGGACGATGTGCTCTCCATGAAGACGGGCATCGAGGGCTACAAAGGCCGCGTGGTGTACCGCCTCACGCCGAGCATCAACCCCGAGATAGACGCCATGCTTGCCGCGCACCCCGAATACCGCAAGCAGCCCGTTCACGACCAGTTGCAGCACATTTGTGACATCATCGACCGGCATATCCACCAAGGCTACGAGATTTTCGAGCGTGGCACAGAATTTGATAAGTACATTGAGAGCCGGCTGGCACTCATCGATATTCCGAACAAGGACGAGGCGTTCCTGCGCGAGAAATTATATGAGATGTACGAATATCCGGTGAAAAATCATCGGAAGAGTTTAGAGAACGCGGCAAAGCCGCTATAGTTTAAAGTATAAAGATTATGAAAAAAGCAATATTCCCGGGATCGTTTGATCCCTTTACCGTGGGCCACTACGATATCGTGAAACGTGGCTTGGAGATTTTCGACGAGATTATCATCGGCATCGGCCGTAACAGTACCAAAAAAGAGACTTTCCCCATACGCGAGCGCGAGGAAGCCATCCGTAAGATCTTTGCGGACGAGCCGCGCGTGAAGGTGGCAATCTATGACTGCCTGACGGTCGATTTCGCCAAGGAGCAGGGAGCGCAGTTTATCCTGCGCGGTATTCGTTGCGTGGAGGATTTTGAGTACGAACGTAACATGGCGGAGGCAAACAAGCAACTCGGCGGCGTGGAGACCATCATCCTTTACACCCGTCCCGAGTACGCGCATGTATCGTCCACTTTAGTACGTGATTTATATGCATATGGAAAAGACGTTAGTGATTTTGTCCCTAATACTCTGCGTTAGTTTACAGGCGCAGGAGAAACAGGCTACCTCGCGTGTGAGCGAGAGTCTGGATATCTTCAACGATGTAATGCGTCAGGTGGATGTCAACTATGTGGACACACTCAATTATGAGATGCTCACGGAGACAGCCATCCAAGCAATGCTTCGTAAGATAGACCCTTATACGGTCTATTACTCCAAGAAACAGGACAAAGATCTACGTATGCTGACGCAGGGCAAGTACGGAGGCATCGGCTCAATCATTCAACAGCGTCCTGCCAAGACTATCAAGAAGAGCAAAGGCAAGGTGTCGAAAGACAGCTTGTGGACCTACGCGGTAAACCCGTACGAAGGCAAGCCGGCGCAACGTGCCGGTGTGTTAGCGGGCGACCGGATCCTTTCTGTGGACGGTAAGAGTACCGCCGGTTTGACCGTCAGCGAGGTGAGCAATAACCTCCGTGGCGAACCCGGGACAACCGTTGTGCTGGAGTTGGAGCGCGAAGGTATAGAGAAACCATTTAAGGTCTCTATCGTGCGCGAAGATATTCACCTCGACCCCGTGAGCTACTATTCGATTATCCAAAACGATTCCCTTCCCTTTCCCGTTGGTTACATTGCTTTTGCGGAATTTACGCAGGGCTCGGCGCAGGATTTTGCCAATGCGCTGGACGATCTGTACTATAATAAAGGGGCTCGAGGACTCGTAATGGATCTGCGCGGAAACGGCGGCGGGTTGGTAGAAGAGGCCTTGCAGATTGTGAGCCTTTTTGTCGATCGTGAAACAAAGATTGTGGAGACGAGAGGAAAGAACAGCCGCAGTAACAGCGTCTATAAAACCCGCAATAATCCGCGGTACAAAGAGTTGCCACTGGTGATTCTGGTGGATAAGCACTCGGCTTCGGCATCCGAGATTGTGTCGGGCTCGCTCCATGACTTAAACCGCGCGAAGCTGATCGGTCAGAAGACTTTCGGTAAGGGTCTCGTGCAGAACGTGCGGCCTATAGCCCACGGCGGACATATCAAGGTAACGACCAGCAAATACTACCTGCCCTCCGATAGTTGTATCCAGGGTGTGGGAATCACGCCGGACATTGTAATGGACGACTCCGCCAAGGTCGATATTACCTATTCGCTGTACGTGAACCATTACTTCTTTGATTACGCCACCCGGTACCACCGTACGCACGACTCCATCGCCGCTCCTGAGGTGTTCGAACTGACGGACGAGGAAATTGAGGATTTCTGCGTGTTCTTAGACGAGCGGGGATTTGAGTACGAGACGGAGACCGGTAAGTTCTTCGACGACATGATTAAGATGGCGAAACATGAAGACATAGACTCCACTACCCTCGCCCAACTGGAGTCTCTTGAACCGGCACTCAAGCCGGATTTCCGCACCGCTATCGAGCGCAACAAAGAAGAGGTAATACAACTCTTGGGATCCGAGATTGTCCTGCGGTATTACTACCAGAAAGGGCAAGCGGCATTCACCATCCGCTACGACAAAGAACTGAAAAGGGCAGTGAGAGAGTTGATTAAAAATTAAAATAGGACCGAGCGGTCCTATTTTTTATTTCATGAAGGGTCTGAGTTTCTTCTGTGCATAGAGCAGCAACCAATCCGGCGTGTGCTTGAGGAGCGGCGTGGAAAGCCAGTTGAGGAACCCCGGTGTGTCAACTTTCTTGCCCTTGAATAGTTTCTTAAGGGCTCGTTTGACGAGTTTCTCCGGCGGGATTGCCACAGTGAGATGCACCGCTAACTTACGAAGTCTCGGTGCCAGTCCAAAGAGGCCGGTATCCACGGCGCCCGGTGCCATGACTGTGATGTGCACGTTATAGGGTTTGAGTTCGTACCAGAGGGACTTGGAGAAATTATAGATAAAAGCCTTGGAGGCATTGTAGGTCTGGATACCGGGCATCGCCATCCACGCCGACATACTACTCATATTTAATATATACCCGCTTCTGCGCGCACACATGTCTGCGGCAAAGAGGCGGGTTAATTTCGCTACCGTCATGACATGGAGTTGCAGCATCAGTTCAATACGCTTGATGTCCGTCTCGCAATAAGGATTAAAGAAGAACACGCCGGCGTTATTGATGAGGATGTCCACCTCATAGTGGTTCTCCGCACACCACGCATGGAGGCTCTCCGCCGCGTCAGGCAGCGAGAGGTCGGCGTAGTGCGGAACAGTCTGAACAGCAAATTGGGTTGCCAAGTCTTGTGCTACTTGCTCCAGCTCTTTCTGCTGGTTGCTCACGAGCAGGAGGTCGCAATGGTAATCCCGTGCAAGCTGGGTAGCGTACTGAAGGCCAATGCCAGAAGAGGCACCTGTGACTAATGCGAGCATGATTCTTGGGCTTTAGCTTCGAGTTGAGCAATCTCTTTCTGAATACGGGCAGGTATCTGTTCGCCGTCGCGCAGAACGCACTCGTGGCATTTCATATCCTTGCTGTACATACGTCCTACGCAGTAGTTCGACCGTCCGCAGCCGGCGTGGTAATGCGGGTCTTGCTGCACGTGGTGAACGAACTCGGGATCCTTGATCAGCACGTGTGCTATCTGGAAGAGTTCGAATCCCTCGTCCATGATCCGGTAGCAGTTATCGCCGGACTGCACGCCGCCGACATAGATAAGTACTATTTTGTCATTTACGATTTGGTCATTTAGAGCTTTCTGGAAGATCTTCGCCTTATCCATGAAATAGAGTTCCTTAAACGGCTGCGTAGGCATCATAATCGGTGCCACGCCCGGGAAGTTCAGCGCCGCCTTGAGCCACCAGAAGGATTTCATGTTCATGTAGTACGCAAGCGTCTTATGGGGCATGGCACCTCCGAGAATCGTCATCGGCGAGCGGCTTACGGTACCGCCGGAAAGGACAATACCATGTACTTTGTGCTTGGCTATCTCCTTGGCAATCTTAATACCCTCCTCAATGTCGGAGCCATGCCAGCAGTCGTCCCACATATTAGTTTTGACGACAACAGCCATGTCGTCCTTGGCATGCGCCATGACCTCGTCCAGCACTTCGTTCATGAACCTCACGCGGTTCTCAAAGGAGCCGCCGTATGCATCGTGCCGATGGTTGGTGCGCGGGGAGATGAACTGGGAGATGAGATAGGCGTGACCGGCGTGGATCTCGACGCAGTCAAACCCGCACTCGCGTGCCCAGTCAACCGCCTCGCCAAATTTTTTAACGAGGTGATGGATCTCCTCTACTTTCAGCCGGCGGTGTATCGTCGGGCTATAAAGGTTGAACCATGTATCAGCGGAAACGGGCATGCAATGGCAGGTGTAGAAATGGGTCATGTTACCACAGTGACCGAGCTGTATAGAGGCTTTCGCGCCCTCGGCGTGAATAGCGTCCGTCATCTGTTTCATCGCAGGGATGATCTCCGGGCGAACATAGAGCTGACCGTCAAAAGAGACGCCACTCAGATCAACTGCGCAGTACGCCACGGTAGTCATTCCTACTCCGCCCCGCGCTACGGACACATGGTAGTCCTGCAGCTGCTGCGTAGGCGCATTAGCGCGCGCCATGTTCTCAAACGCTGCGCTCCGAATAACTCGGTTGCGCAGCGTGATAGGTCCCAATTGGTATGGGCTGAATAATTTGTCCATAGACTATTAATAGATGAACGGAATAATACGTTTCAGTTTCTTACGGTCGAACTCATCGGGGAACTCCTCCTCGTACTTCTTGTAGATTGCGTGGGAACGCGGTACGAGGTTGCAGCACGAGAACCAGAAGAACAGCAGTCCCGCGAGCGACCATGTGAGAATCGCAAATCCGAGCCACTCGGTGATCTCACCTAAGTAGTTGGCACTCGTCACGTATTTATACATACCTTTTTTCGGCAGGTAGTGGTTGGTGTCTCCCGGCTTACGCAGGTGACGGATGACATAATCCGAGTGCATGTTGATGATCCAACCCGTGAAGAAGATAATCGTACCTACAATGAACTGCGGTGTCATAATCCATTCCGGTGTGTAGAGATCCGGATAGTATTGCGGCGCAAGGTGGAAGAGCCAATAGCCCTGGATATACCCGTTAATGAGGTTCCAGATAACCGAGAGTATCATGATCGCCACCGGCATCTTGCTGTTTCCCTTCAACAGGAACGGGAAGATAAACGACCGCTGGAAATAATGAAACTCAAAGAAAAGGAAGAAGAGCCAATACGGCACCTGCTTCGTCACCCCTCCGTAGAGCGGGAAAGACTTGAAGTAGAGATAGAGCATTACGAAGAACACCGGGCACTCCATGAGCAGCCATCCTACCTTGTTATTCATCGCCGGTCCCCATCGCTCGGTACGCATCTTACCATAACCTGCATCCACAAAATAGAGAGAAACGAACACTACCAGACCTACCAGAAACATAATATAGAGCAGGTCATAGAAGAAATCAATCGAGTAAATGTTTTCAATTGGCATATGTTTACAATTTACAATTTACAATTTACAATTTACAATTTACAATTCACAATTCACAATTTACAATTTTTCAATTAGCGTACAAAGGTACTAAATATATTTAGTATTACCAAAAATTCTTAACAATCGGAAACTTTTTCTTTCTTTTGACACACAAATAGCCCCAGAATAATTAATCCTATACCTATCCATTTGGCGGCAGGCATGTGCTCGCCGAAGAAGAGTAACATCCACATAGCCGTAAATACAGGCCGGATATTATTGAAGGCATTTGCCTGGGTGACGCCAACCACCCGTAGGGCATAGCAGAAGAGTATAAAAGCGATGACGGAAGCGAAGATTGTGAGGTATCGCACGCTGATGATTGCGACGGAGAGCGGCGTCGTGATATCCGCTAACTGGTGCCAATCGATGACCGAGAGGCTCTGCGAACCTTCCTGCCAGAACCAGAGCGGATAGAAGAACAACAGACTGATCAGTTGGGCGTAGAAAATGATACTCAGCGGCGAGTAGTGCGCCGGGATCTTACGCATCATAATGGAGTCCACGACGGCGGAAGAGACAGCTAAGAACGCTAATAAGACGCCCCAATAATTACCAATAGCAAAGTTCGTGTTGCCGGCGAGAGTCAGTACAAAAACGCCAAGCGTGGAAACGAGAATACCTATAATGTTGTTCCTCGTCACTCTCTCGCGCAAGAACAACGCCGCGAATATAGGACTCAGTAGCGGAGAGGTAGAGAGGAGTGTCTCGGCGATGGTCGGGCTGTTGAGGGCATCATAGGTATAGGTCTCCAGCACATAATAGAGAAAGGGCTGGCAGAAACCGGCGATAAGGAACAGCGGCAGATCCGCGAGTGCTATCCGTTGCAGTCCGAAGAGTTCGCTCCTACGGCATACCAAGCCGATGAGGAGCATCAGCAGTACCGACGGCGTGAACCGGAAGATGATCATCGTTAGCGGCGGCAGAACAGTCAGTGCCTGCTTGATAGCTATTCCGCTCACCGACCAGATTAGCATCGAGGCGATCAGAGCGATGACGGCCAGGTATTGTGTTCTATTCCTGCTAAGCGACATATTGTCTCGTGGGTTAGATTAAGCAGTCTCTCCGTTTCTGCGGCGCGGGGCTGCGTGGTATCGGGATAAATAGGAGCGCCGATGATGACCTGGGTCAGCGGTTCATCTTTGGGTCCTAAGAACCGATATATACCGGTGCGCTCGCGGTAAGTGACCGCAAAGGGAAGAATCGGTTTGTTGTATTTATAGGCCATGGTGAACGCCCCTTTCTGGAAGGGTCGCAGCGGTTTGTACCAGTCCCAGCGTTTGGCTTCCGGGAAGATATGGAACCAATAGCCGAGGGCGTTGTAGTCATCGAAGGCTTTGTTGAACGCCTTCATGGCGGAGAGTCCTTTCGACGCATCCGGAATAGGTATGCCGCCTACTATACGGAGGTAGAACTGGTCTTTGGTCCGGAAATTAGGTGCAAACATAGGTATGCGGGTATGGCGTGAGGCGTGGATAGAGGTCAGTACGGACGCACAGTCGTGGCGGTAACAGTGGTTCGCTATCGTGATGGCTCCGCGAGAGAGGTCAAACTGCTTGAGCCACCGGCGCACGGGCCACGGAGAGCGATGCCACTGCTCCTCCCCCTCTATCTTCCACCGCAGGCCGTACTTGATGCGGAGTACCAGTCCTAAGAGGCGTAACACGAAAGTGTAGCCGAACCACACACGGAGCCGGTTCTGCCAACTCTCGTCGAAATAGGGATAAGTAGCGTCTATCGGCATGTAATCCCTGTCATACACCGGTTGGTACAGCCCTACATATGGGTCATCTTCCGGAAAATCAGTCGTCACCGATGGTACGTACGTTCCCGCCGTGACTTTCAAATCTTTATATCGCTTGTTCATAATGGTTTCTAGTTGGCTAGTTAGTTGACTAATATGTATTTCGCTCCGACGGCTCGGGCGGAGGCGCCGTCTTTATCGTCCCTGTCTCCCACGAAGAGCGCTGTATCGGGTTGTGCGCCGAGCATCTCCAATACTCTTCTGGCGCAGGGTTCGGAGGGTTTGAGAGCCCCTAATTCCGGCGCCGACACCAAAAGGTCGAACATCGTCGGGTCGATTCCCAATGCTTCAAGTTTCTCAAGCACACAGCCGTAGTCGGAGTAGATTGCTATCTTGAGCCCTTGGGCTTTGGCTTCCTCAACGAGTGCCATCACCTCCTGCCGCGGGTGGAAATAGCGCTTGATTAGTCGCAGCATAGCGGGCATGTACACCTGATGGTACCATGTAGCCGCCATTCCTGCCGTCCACCAGTGTCCTCGCGCCATTGAGGTGAAGAAGAAATCAAAAAACTCCTCCTCGGAGGCGAACTGTACGTAGTGTGCATTGCGTCTGGCGAGGCGTTCGGCAGCCAGAAGCGGCAGGCACCACCAGAGGCGTCTTACCATCCGGCGCGCCAAGCCCGTCTTGTCATACAGCGTCCCGTCCAGATCGAGCACGACGCTCTGTACGCCGTTTAGCACGTTCTTTTTGTCTATCATCTATCTTGTTCGCATTTTTAATCACATTCTCGCTAAAGCGCTCGAAACGGTTCTCCCAACGGAGCAGCATATTGAACCGGTTACGGCGTTTTTCGTCCTGCATGAGGAGGTTGAATTTGAACTGTCCGTCCCTAAATCCGTCCTTCAGGCACGCCGCTTTAAATCGCGCGTACGCGTTAGATAAAAGGATATGCGCCTCGGGTTCATGCAGACGGAAGGACTGCCGTTTGGACTCGTACTCAAGGTTAATATGCTGCAGTTTCTCATCGACCACCTTGGTGAACGCGTCTGCCTGCTCCTGGTTGATCTTCTCATCGGCAAACTCATAGTAGAAATGGTACTTCGACTCCCCCACATCGGCAAATCCGACGAAGAACTTGGTCTTGATACCCGTCTCGTCCTCCGCTTGGTGTACCGCGTCCATGAACTGCGGTTCGTAGAGTTTCTCGCCCGTCATGGAGACGATGCCGTTGACTTTCGACACCATATGTACCGTAGGCGTATTGAGGTACTTGCCGCCTACCTCCACCAGGTCGTTCATGTTATACCGGTAGAGGCCCGAATAGGTCGTCACATAAGCGCAGTACCGTTTACCGAACTCCAGTTCGTCTATCTGTTTGAAGTGTTTATGAGGGCTGTCCAGTTCGCTCTCTTCCACAAACTCGTAATAATGGAATTGCGGGAAGAGCACCGACTCGTTCGTATCGTCCAGCGAGAAACCGAAACGGCACTCTGTGGCGATATATCCCAGTTCCTGATAGAAAGTTTTGTCCCAATCGAACTGATCCATGTACTTATCCATGTATATCTTGGTGTTGCCGCATTTCCAAGTGCTGAGGTATTGGAGCCACGGCCAGAAATCGCGCGGGTACAAGTGTCCCGTCTCAGCGAGTATCTTACGCAGCTCCGCTGCGCGCTCAGGGCGCGGGGATATATACGCGTCCAGTTCGGAGCGAATCTCGAACGGGATATCCACATCCTCGCTGATGGTACCGTGCTCGATATCGTTGATCATCTGCTCGGTGTTCTCATTGAGCGCGCGCAGAAGCTCCAAGATAGTAGAGGGGTTGGCGGTAGCCCAGAGGGTTACGTCGCGGTGTTGCAACGCCAGACGCATCAGCACGTAGTTCCGCGTGCCGTAGTCGGGAATGGACATTACGGAGGCGGGAGCCGTGTAGTGCTTCTTGATGATGGGTGGTATGTCGCGTACCAGCACGCCGCTCACCGATCCGAACAGCGTACCGTCCGGCGCGTAACCCTCGCACTCCTTGCCCACCGTCGTGAAGATATGTCCGCCGAAGATACGGCTGCGGTGCTTCACGAAGTTCCATGTCCATATATGACTCATGCGTCCGTACACGTCCTTGAGGTACTTATGAGTCATCGGAATCCATTTTGGCTCCGAGGTGGTACCCGAGGTCGTGGCGTACATATCCGGCTTGCCGGGGAAAAGCACGTTCTCCTCGCCGTTCTTATGGCGTTCTACGTATGGGCGAAGCGTCTCGAACGAATTATTCACCGGCACATAAAGCCTGTACAACCGAAAGAAATCCTCCGTGCTTGTAGCCGAGAGGATCCGGTCGAAATGGTGTTCCTTTCCATAGACGGTGTCGCGGGAGATGTTGAGTATATCTCGGAGCGTCTTCTCCGCCGCGTGACGGGGGTTTCTGCTCCACATCCGAAGCCTGAAGGTCTGCATTCCACCGACAATCGCCAGCATCAGATTTATAATCCAAGGATAAGGCAAAGCCCTTCCTTCTTTATCTAAATACGGTTTGTTTTTAGCCATACTGTTGCAATTTTGGGACAAAGGTAGTACTTTTTTTTGACATATGCAAGAAAAAGAGAAAAAATCGCCCCGAAGAGCGATTTTTCATACTTTAGTTCGGTCATAATAGGTGTTATTTAGTTATCTCGTCAAAATGCTCCAGCGCCCAGCCGATGAGGGCGGATACGTGCGGCATGAGGGATTGCCGCGGTCGGTAAGGCTGTACTCCACCCTCGGCGGCACTTCCGGATAGACCTGACGCCCGATAAGACCGATCTGCTCCAGGCGTTTGAGCGTCTGGGAAAGCATCTTCTGGGAGCAGTCCGCCATCTCGCGGTGCAATTCATTGAACCGCAGCGTGCCTTTGTCGTGCAACTGGTAGAGTACGAGAAGCGACCATTTGTCGCCGAACTTGTCTATCACATTCCGAATCGGACAACTCAAGTATTGAGGATCAACCTCCTTATTTATTTTACGCATATACGTGTGAAATGAAATCGAGTGCAAAGGTACAAAAATTTCCGAAAGTAACCAAATTTCTTTAAGAAAAAATTAAAATAAAAATATTTGCATTTTTTTGTAGGGTCGTTTGAGCTGTATTTACGCAATTCCTACTTTTTGGTAAGTAAGTCACTTTCGCGTGCCTTCTTGTGTATGTCGCAAAAAAGCACTACCTTTGCAGCGGATTTCGATAAAACATCCATTAAAACAATAGACATTATGAAGAAAATTATGATTATTGCAGCAGCTGCGCTGAGTTTGGCAGCCTGCACGAAAAAAGAAGTGAAGTTGCCGGAGATGACCGTTGGTCAGATGACGGCGTATGAGTTGGACGGATTCCGTCTACATGTGTACAACACCAACGATGTGATGGGGGATGCGTCCTATATCGTAGAGGGCAAAGACGGGCTGGTCGTTATGGAGTATCCGCTCTTCAAAGAGAATGCTGCGGAGTTCGCAGAGTACATCGCTGCGCTTCAGAAACCCGTGGTAACCGATGTGACGGACTACCATCTGGGCGGTTCGGACAAACTGCCGCTGACGATGCCGGAAGGAATGCCGGCGTTTATCGAGGGTCCGGTTTATTCGGGTATGATGAGCGGTTTTGCACAGGCTTTCGGCGAGACGATGGTGGATCTGCCGACCCAGAAAGCCGCCGAAGTGCCGTTTGACGAGACCCAGGAATGGGCAGGTGTGACATTCCGTTTTGAGCACGGTGCCGCCAGCGATTTTCCGGGTGCCAGTATTATCATCGGTAACCAAGTCTATTACACCCACTGGACTCCGGCAGAGGCGCATGTCAGCCCGTTACAGGTAGGTTCGGCGGCTGCGGTAGAGGCTGAGTTGGCAGAAGCCAAAGAGGCACTCGCTTCCGGTTGCAAATACTATATCGGCGGCCACGGAGGTTTGGCAGAGAAGAAACAAGTGGAGTTCAAGATTGCATATCTGGAGACCGTTCAACGTCTTTTGGCAGAGAATGCCGATGCAGAGAGCTTCCTCGCTGCTCTGAATGCCGCTTATCCGGAGTTGCCGGGTGACGCAGCTGCGCTGGCTAACGCACTCTACGCAGCAAAATAAACAGTTAATAAAGCATCATTTTTAAAAGTTAGGGGAGCTCGCGAGAGTTCCCCTGATTGTTTTTATATCGATTTGAGTATTAAAATATCGCACTTATAGCGCACTTATCACGCACTAATCACGCACTACGCGTTCTTTTTTCTATCCTTATAGTATATATACAAAGTATATATACTGTTTTTGTAAGTGATTTTTTAAGTGTTTTTTAAGAAAAAATAACTTTTTTACAAAAAAAAACGCGCGCGCTTGCATATATCAAAAAAAAGTAGTACCTTTGCACGCAGTTTTTAATCGAGTGCTGTAAAGCACGAGAAAAACGGCGCTAAATTTGCCGATTTGATGAGAAACACATATATTCATTATATAATACATTATTAAAATGGAAAAGAAGAAAAGAGTTTACACCTTCGGTAACGGTAAGGCCGAGGGTAATGCGCAAATGCGTGAGCTGCTGGGCGGCAAGGGCGCTAACTGCGCAGAGATGAACCTCGTGGGCGTACCCGTTCCTCCGGGATTTACTATCACCACGGAGGTATGTAACGAGTACTACCAGGTTGGTCAGGAGAAGATCGTAGAGGAGTTGACCGCTGAGGTAGAGGCTGCTGTTAAGCACGTGGAGGAGTTGATGAACTGCAAGTTCGGCGACCCGAAGAACCCGCTCCTTGTTTCCGTACGCTCGGGCGCACGCGCATCCATGCCGGGTATGATGGATACCATCCTCAACCTCGGTCTGAACGACACAGTGGCAGAAGGAATGGTAGCTAAGACCAACAACCCCCACTTCGTTTATGACTCCTACCGCCGTTTCGTACAGATGTACGGCGACGTTGTGTTAGGTATGAAGCCGGTGAACAAAACCGACATCGATCCGTTCGAGAAGATCATCGAGGAGGTCAAAGAGATCCGTGGTATCAAGCTGGACAAGGACCTCAATGTAGAAGAGTTGAAGCTCCTCGTAGCGCGTTTCAAGACCGCTATCAAAGAGCAGACAGGCAAGGATTTCCCGGACGACCCGATCGAGCAGCTCTGGGGTGCTATCTGCGCTGTGTTCCGCAGCTGGATGAACGAGCGCGCAATCCTCTACCGTAAGATGGAAGGAATTCCTGACGAGTGGGGAACCGCTGTTTCCGTCATGGCAATGGTCTTCGGTAACATGGGCGAGACCTCCGCTACCGGTGTATGCTTCAGCCGTGACGCCGCTACCGGTGAGAACCTCTTCAACGGTGAGTACCTCGTGAACGCACAGGGTGAGGACGTCGTTGCAGGTATCCGTACTCCGCAGCAGATCACCCTCGAAGGAAGCCGCCGTTGGGCAGCCCTCCAGGGTATCAGCGAGGAAGAGCGCGCCAGCAAGTATCCTTCTATGGAAGAGGCTATGCCGGCTCTTTATGCTGAACTCAACGAGATCCAGCAGAAGCTCGAGGACCACTACCGCGACATGCAGGATATGGAGTTCACCGTACAGGAAGGCAAACTCTGGTTCCTCCAGACCCGTAACGGTAAACGTACCGGAACGGCGATGGTGAAGATCGCTATGGACCTCGTTCGCGAGGGTGTGATCTCCGAGAAAGAGGCTATCATGCGCTGCGAACCGCAGAAACTGGACGAGCTGCTCCACCCTGTCTTCGACAAGGACGCTTTGAAGAAAGCCAAAGTTATCACCCAAGGTCTGCCTGCTTCTCCGGGCGCTGCGTGCGGACAGATTGTGTTCCACGCTGATGACGCACAAGAGTGGCACCAGAACGGTCACAAAGTAGTCATGGTTCGTATCGAGACCTCACCTGAAGACCTCGCAGGTATGTCTGCCGCAGAAGGTATTCTCACCGCACGCGGCGGTATGACCTCGCACGCAGCTGTGGTTGCCCGTGGTATGGGTAAGTGCTGCGTTTCCGGCGCAGGCGCCATCCAGGTGGACTACAAAGCCAAGACGGTTAAGATTGAGGGCGTGACCTACAAAGAGGGCGATTATATCTCTCTCAACGGTTCTACCGGACAGGTGTACGCAGGTGAGATCCCGACCAAGGCTGCTGAGCTCAGCGGTGACTTCAAGGCGCTGATGGACCTCTGCGACAAATATACACACCTGCAGGTTCGTACCAACGCCGATACGCCGCACGACGCTCGCGTAGCTCGTCAGTTCGGCGCTAAAGGTATCGGTCTGACACGTACCGAGCACATGTTCTTCGACGACCAGAAGATCATCGCTATGCGTGAGATGATTCTCGCCAAGGACAGCGAGGGCCGCGAG
>CAJOCN010000039.1 GCA_905233255.1 Paludibacteraceae bacterium | reverse complement strand
AACTTTTCGGCAGCGGATGAAAGGCTACTCAAAGTCAGTCCATTGTCGGTCGGTAAATCAGTACTCATCTACCGATCATTTACATGTCATTTAGCAGTCATTTAGCAGTCATTTAGCAGTCATTCTCGAGTACACGATTTCTTTAAAGGACACATTCTCTTTTTTGTTTTGTTATTTATTTACATCATTTCAAAGATCAATCTCGTCTTTTAAGTACACGAGTGGTGCTATGGGTACTCCTTATATTATTTCTTTATTCCCTAATATACGCGTGTATATATCGGTTCAGGGTGTTGCGGCTGCAATGGAGGCGGAGGGCGATCCGGTGCTTGGAGTAACCGTCTTGCAACGCGCGGCGTATATAGCTCTCGTGGCGGTAGAGGCTGAGTGCCTCGCGGGAGGTCTTACGCCCTTTCGGCCGACCTATGTGTTTGCCTTCCGCCTTAATCCGCGCAAGTGCCTCCCGCGTCCGCTGGCTGATCAGATTGCGCTCAATCTCCGCCGACAGACCAAATGCGAAAGCCAGCACTTTGGACTGGATATCATCCCCCAGACGGTAACCGTCCTTGATAGTCCACACCACACATCCCCGCCGCATACAGTAACTCAAAATCTCCATGATCATGTACAGACTGCGGCCCAACCGGCTCAACTCGCTGCAGATAATCATATCTCCTGCCCCCACATGTTTCAATAGTTTCCCTAATTGACGCTTCGAATAGGGCTTGGTTCCCGAGACTGTCTCCTCGATCCAACCATCTACACTCATTCCTTCCCGCAGACAGAACTGCTCGATCTCAAACCGCTGGTTCTCTACCGTCTGCTTGTCGCTGCTTACACGAATATAACCATACCTCATAAACTTTTTTAGTACAAAGGTACAATTTTTTTCGCTTATCACAAACAGAAAAAGCGAAACACACTGCTTTTGGTAAGTAGTGTACGATTGAATAATTACAGCCTGAATGCTGAGATATAACCGCCTTGATTTATCATATACAAAAGTAGTGTCTTAACCGTTGGTACTTCTGCGGATTCGATCGAAGATGGTTCGTTTCTGAAATCCGATGCAAAAGTACAAAAAAAAAATTATTCACGCAAATGGATTTTGCATTCTGCTAAGCACGATTTACAATTCGCAAAAACTACTTTTACAACTTTCATATTATCAATGATTTATTATTTTTCATGTTCAATAATGCCCCGCTCCGTGGTGCCAATTTTTACACCGTTCCATTTGGGATTCCCCCTTTGCTGATAAGCCCGAAGACCAATGTAGAAAAATTGACACTTTAGATGATGTAATGTTCATTTTCTACTAATAATCTACTAATAAACAATAATTATTTAATTTTATCACCGAAAATTTGCATATTCCAAAAAAAATTAGTACCTTTGCACGATTTTTTGTGTGACAACAAGTTCTAACTATAGATAACCGGTCGCAAACGGCGGCCAAAAATGACTAAAAATTGATGAATGTAATTACCAAAGAGATTGCTCTCCCCGACGGACGAGTGATCAAACTGGAGACAGGCAAGCTGGCTAAACAAGCCGACGGCGCTGTGATGGCGACCCTCGGCAACACGATGATCCTCGCCACTGTCTGCTCCGCCAAAGATGCGGTGCCGGGTACCGATTTCATGCCCCTTACCGTAGAGTACAAAGAGAAATTTGCGTCCGCAGGACGCTTCCCGGGCGGTTTCACCCGCCGCGAGGGCAAAGCATCGGATTACGAGATCCTGATTGCACGTCTGATCGACCGCGCCCTTCGTCCCCTCTTCCCATCCAACTATCACGCAGAGACGTTTGTCAACGTAACGATGTATTCGGCAGACGGCATCGACATGCCGGAGTCTATCGCAGGACTCGCTGCCGGTGCGGCTCTCGCTTGCTCCGATATCCCGTTTGAGGGTCCGGTGAGCGAGGTACGCGTAGCCCGCGTAGATGGCAAGATGGTGATTAACCCGACGTTCGAGCAATGCGAGCACGCCGACCTGGAGCTGATGGTAGCCGCCACGTATGACAACATCATGATGGTGGAAGGCGAGATGAAAGAAGTGCCGGAGAGCGTTATGCTGGAGGCCATCAAAGCCGCACACGAGGCTATCAAGCCGCAGTGCCTGGCTATCGACGAGATGATGAAGGCGTACGGCAAGGAGACCAAGCGTGAGTACTGCCACGAGGTGAACGACGACGAGCTGAAGCAGGCTGTACACGACTACTCTTACGCCCGCGCTTATGCACAAGCTACTGCTGCCGACACCGACAAGCACCACCGCGAGGCTATGTTCAGCCAGATCTGCGAGGACTTCAAGACGGAGAAAGCCGATTACATGGCAGCCCGCGCAGAGGCTCTCGGCGTAGATATCGACGAGATCGCCGCGCTCGTGGACCGTTATTATCACGACGTAGAGAAAGAGGCTATGCGCCGCGCCGTACTCGATGAGGGTAAGCGTCTGGACGGCCGTAAGACGACTGAAATCCGTCCTATCTGGTGCGAGGTAGGTTACCTGCCCGGACCTCACGGTTCCTCTATCTTCACCCGCGGCGAGACCCAGTCGCTCTCGACCGTGACCCTCGGCACCAGCCGTGACGAGAAGATCGTCGATGAGGCGCTGATCCAAGGTACCGACAAGTTCCTGCTGCACTATAACTTCCCGCCGTTCTCCACCGGCGAGGCGAAAGCACAGCGTGGTGTGGGCCGTCGTGAGATCGGTCACGGTAACCTCGCTTGCCGCGCACTGAAGAACATGATCCCGGAGGATTTTCCTTATACCGTACGTGTCGTAAGTGATATTCTCGAGTCCAACGGTTCGTCCTCCATGGCCACCGTTTGCGCAGGTACCCTCGCCCTGATGGACGCCGGTGTACCGATGAAGAAACCGGTTTCCGGTATCGCGATGGGTCTGATCTCCGAGAACCAGGGTAAGAACTACGCCATCCTGAGTGATATTCTCGGTGACGAGGACCACCTGGGTGACATGGACTTCAAGACCACCGGTACGAAAGACGGTCTGACGGCTTGTCAGATGGATATCAAAGTGGATGGCCTCTCCTATGAAATATTAGAGAACGCGCTCGCACAGGCGCACGAGGCGCGTATGTATATATTAGGAAAGATCTTAGAGTGCATGCCTGCTCCGCGTGCCGACCTCAAGCCGCACGCTCCGCGTATCGTTTCCTTCTATATCCCGAAGGATATGATCGGCGCTGTGATTGGCCCGGGCGGTAAGATTATCCAAGGTATCCAGGCTGAGACCGGTGCTGTCATCTCTATCGACGAGGATGAGAAGGGCGGCAAGGTAGAGGTAGCCTCCAACAACGGCGAGTCCATGCAGGCCGCTATCGCTAAGATCAAAGCGATCGTAGCCCTGCCGGAGGTTGGCGAGGAGTACGACTCCGTCGTTAAATCGCTGATGCCGTACGGCTGCTTCGTAGAGTTCATGCCGGGTAAGGAAGGTCTGCTGCACATCAGCGAGATCGACTGGAAGCGTTATGAGACGATGGAAGAGACCGGTATCAAGGAAGGCGATCATATCCGCATCAAGCTGCTGGAGATCGACCCGAAGACCGGTAAGTTCCGCCTCTCCGCCAAAGCGCTGAAGGAGAAACCCGAAGGCTACGTAGAGCCCGAGCGTCCTGCCCGCGCACCGCGTGGCGACCGTGACGGTGCACGTCTCGACAGAGGTCCCCGTCCGGAGAGACGCGGCCCGAAGCCGGAGAGGCACTAAAAAAAGCAGCACTTTTAAAGGTGCTGCTTTTTTTAAATTCACAATTCACAATTCACAGTTCACAATTTTATGCCGTTATTGGTTTTGGTGGTTTTTATGATAGATGTAAGCATTTTTATTAGTTCTTTATTCTCAGAATACACACTATCATATATATTTTGTTCAAGTAAATTACTTTCAAACAAAAGTTCTAACCAATATTCTGTTTCTTCCGCTTCCTTTAATGCAATGGATAATTTAGCAATAAAGTCCAAAGTACTCTGCGCCCTAACACTTTCTTTAACATTCGCACCTATGCTGGTACCTGATCGTAATAATTGTTTTGATAGAACATGTTCGTGCTTATTGTCGCTTAACCATTGATATAATCTAATGATTCGCAACGCTAATGCTTTACTTTTTTGCTCTACTATATTTTCTGCCTTCATTTTTAATTGTGCATTGTGCATTGTGAATTGTACATTGACTAAAAGTCTTTCTTCCACATGAAGCCGATGCCTTGGATCGTGGAGGCCTGGCGGAGAGAGTATTTGTCCACCATGTGGGTGTAGCCCTTCAGCCGCCACTGACCGTCCTCCGTGAGCAAGACCTCTATATCCAGATCGCCGAAGAACGGCTGGTTGGAAATCTGGTTATACCGATACCCCACATTGCCGTTGATGACGAGCCTGTCCACCGGCTGGAGCTGGAACTGCGCCTCATACTCCTGGTTTACTGCGGCTCCTTGTCCATCCCGGCGGATAGCTACTCCAAGGGTCAGCATGTCCGTCAGTTTGGAGAGCCAGGCGTTGATCTGGCTCGTCACAGTCGAGGAGAGAAGCGAATAGGTCGAGTTGAGCGTCGCGTACTGCGAGTTGGACATATAATCGGGCGTGAAGAACCGTCCGAAGACGAGCAGGTAGATCACCTGCCTCATCAACATCTCATCCGTGTTGATGACCTGACGCACCTGTTGCTGTACCGACTGGTCGGAGGTCGGGAACTCGAGCGAGAAAGAGAGGATCGGGTTATTCAGCGGTCCGGTCAGATGCAGAGAGGTCGTCACCGGGATATTCGATCTCGCCAGACCTAACTTATCCATATCTTCGCCGAATAGGTCTTTCAGACTCGCCGTCACCCTGTAGTTCGCCGTCACGTTGAGTTGCGGGTTGGTGGCGTCGCCCGAGAAAGCGATGGTCGAACCGGCACCCACGGTGAACTCCTTGCGGATGACGTTCGCCACGGTATAAGAGAGCGTGCCCTTGTCTATATCGTATGTACCGAGGAGGGAGACCTCGCCCGAACCGGTGTCGTAACTCAGTTGGAGCGCTCCGTTACCGCGCGCCTGGATGATATCGCCGTTACGCTCACCCAAAACGAGTTGGAAGAGCAGGAACGGGTTAACCTCCAAATTGAGTTTAAGCAGGCACCGCCCCGCACGCACGTACATCGACGAATCCACACCCGCCACACGCTTGATATCAATATTATCCAGATCGGTCTCCATCTCTATCGTCTGCGCCGTGGTATCCGGGTGCTCTACGAAATGGACAAACGAGGACTCGTATGCCGAGGATACATTATCGAGACTCAACCGGAACTTGGAATTACGGGAAGTCCGCGCATCCGCAGCCACGATAATATCGTCCTGGCTACCCGTGACATCCACATGTCCCGTAGCATAGACCGTTCCTTGCATCATCTCTCCCTTGTTGTTCTTATTGAAGACGAGCGCATCGTGGGCATCCACGTGCAGATCCAAACCGAAATCCCGGAACTGGTCATGATAGACACCGCCGTTCACCTCCACTCTGTTTCCCTCCGCATCGGTCAGCCGCACATTCGGGAAGAGGATCGCCGTCGTATCCATCACGATGGTATCCGAAGCAATGGTGTACCGTACGCCGGTCCAAGGAAGCGTGAGCGACGCATTCTCCGCCGCACAGCGCAGCAGCACGTACGTTTTACCCTTCCGTCCGCCTACGACCACTCGACCCGTGCCATAACCGTCGAGGTCCTGCAGCACCGTGGTTGTCCAGTGGTTGACAAAAGCCAGCGGCACCGAGTCGGCATACATATCCAACTCCCAGACACCGGATTTGTCAAAGAGCGCCTTGCCATTCAAATCCACCAACTTGCGCTCAGGACGATAGACATCGGCATGGAAAGCCAGCGAGTCCTTGATATGCAGATCGACCTCCGCATCGCCGAAATAGCAGTTATTAAGCCCCATCGAGTCTATATGTATCTGCGTGTCCACTTTCGGTGCGCTGAACAGCGAAGAGATATTCGCCTGTCCCGTGAGCAGCCCATTGAACATAATCGTCTGGACCGGCAGCAGGAAGGGCACGATGTAACCCGCCTGCAGTTTGAGCAGATCCACCTCGATCGTATCTCTCGCCCTGCGGGAAGCCATTCCGTTGGCGCGTATATGCTGTCCGCCGCCCTCGAACGCAAAGTGATCCACCTGCAGCGAGGTGTCCGCCGCGCAGTACGTAATCCGGCTCTCGCCTAAGGTATAGACGGAGTCCTTGAGCAGCAATGTGCCCGGCTGGAAATGCAGCTCGACAAGCGGTTTGCGGTTGTATTGCGAGAAATGGGTAATGAACTTAATATCGCCTCCGTAGTCTCCTGCGCGCTGCGCAGCCAGAAGCGCCTGGAGCCGCTCTTTATGCGTCAGGTCGTTGCTCAGCGCCCGCTGCAGTTCGCGCGGCGTGAGTTTCTCCCAGCCCTCCGGCAGCAACTCCGACATCTGCGCCTCCTGCCTCATCGTCAGGTGGGTCAAGACCGTGTCGCGGAACGCCAGCATCGATACCACGGAGTGCATCTTCATCGCCTCCGCCGAGACAGAGAGCGCCAACCCCGAACCCGTTGCACCGTCATGACGGAGCGTGTCGAGCGTGTTGAGCGTCACCGTCAGCTCATGGACCGGCGTGCTGCCCGCCAATACACCCGGCGCGAAGAAACGCAGGTTCACACGAGGCTCTCTACCCTCATCGGGATAAATATAGACATCCGCCGTAAGAGTCGGGTGATCGGAGATCGTGAGCGGCGCTTTGAACAACCGCTGCACGTCGCGCAGACGTTCGCCGTTGGCTCTCAGGAAGAACTCTACCGGCTGCCACTCACGCTTAGGAGCGGCTACGGCGGTAGGCAGGTAATGGTGCAGCAAAGCCTGACCAGCAGGCACCAGATCGCGGTACCGAAAATCACCGTCCATCTCACCATTCAGATAATCCGCCGTCAGGGTGATGGCCTTGCTGCCATCCGCTCCTGCAGACGCCAGCAGTTTGAACTGGCGCATCAGCACCGAGTCACGCGCCGTCGCCACATACAACGAGTCTATCACCGCGTAACCGCTGATGTTATCGGGGTTCGAACCACTCATGTCTATCGCCAGCGTGAACTTCGTCTTCAGCCGGTCCCCGATAAGCGGGATACCCATCGTCTCCGAATCGAAATGCCTGCAGACAAGATTGCAGTTCACCTCCGGACTCGCGTCCCGCATATCTACCACGCCGTCGAAAGAGGCATCCAGATGCGGGTCATGGATAGCGCAGGAACCCTGATACCGCTGCGGGCTGTAGTGACCGTTCAACGTCAGGTCGGCATACGTATAGCGGTTATAGGTCAGTTTGCGCGCATGCGCCTTCACATCGCCGTTCACCTTGCCCTCTTCTATCCTGCCGGCAGACGACACATCTACCGTCACCGTACCTAATTTAGCGACACCTAACATCCTGCCCAGCCGGAAATTGCGCGCTACCACACGCGCGTCGTATTCCATGTGCTCGAATAGCGAGTCGGCACGGAACGAGCCATCCGTCGTGATGGCGCCTAAAGCGGTACGGAACGCGCCATGAAGCGTCAGATCATGCAACTGGCCGGAAGCCAAACCTCTATAATGGATATCGCCCAGCCGATGCAACTGTTTGGGAAGTTTCACGGGCCGGCCCTGTAACTGCGAGAGTATATCCTGCAACTCAGCCGCGTTCGTATGTATGTCCGTCAGGTTTGCCATGAGGTACGGGTTGTTGATATCCGGCAGACCGATGGCACTCACGTTACCCTCCAGGAACGTACGTCCGTTATATTGCATCGTCAGGCCGTTGAAAGCCAGCGAATCGAGCGTTCCCTCCAATTCGCCGCGGAGCGTGAAAGGCCGCTTTACGCCCTTTAGTCCCGGCACGAAGAGCCCTATTTCCGCCGGCACCAGCTCCGCCTCATTGAACCGCAAGGCGAAATGTATATCCTCCGCCGATCCGTTCGGTGTAAGCGCGCTATCCGCCGGAAGCCTCACCTCCACACCGCTCAGGTCCAGCCGCGACTGCGGTAACCGGGCACGCAGCGTAGGAGCCAGAAACATCGTATCCGTCAGGATGACATGCGCCTGCACATTCTCTACGGTAAACTCAGAGGGATGATTTCCGGGGACGGAGGGTTTATTCACCTTCATCGCCATCTCCCGGATCTCGGCATCGAACTTGTCCTCGCTCAGTTGGTGCAGATCCATCGCCGAGTGGCTGAGATAAATATGGTAGTCCTCGTAGCGGAGACGGATATTATCCAACTGCACATCCCTGACCGAGATCAGGCTCCTGAGCGGCTGCCGCTCTTTCTGTTTGTCGGTTTTGAAGGCATCAACCAGGAATTGGTAGTTCCACGTACTATCCGGCAAACGGTGTACATCCGCCACCACATCGCTGAGCCGAACATGGCTGAAACGGATCTCGCCGTCCCGGAGCGCCAGCGGACTGAAATGCGCATATAACTCACCCACAAACGCCAGAGTGTCGCCCTGCTGATCCTCCAGATACACATCCTTCACCGCCACCCGCGCCGGGAACCGGTACTCCACCGCGCCCACGGTGGCATGCGTACCTAACGCGCGCGACAACTCCGCTGTCACCAGCCTAACCGCCGCGGTCTCCACCTTATCGCTCATCAGCGCAGCGACCACCATCCCGCTAACCAACAGCAGGCTGACAATCAACACACCTAATATGTACAGAATCCGTTTCACGTATATACACACGCATATTTTAGCCTGCAAAGGTACGAAAAATATTTCGTACAGGCAAATAAAATACAGAAAAAATCATTTTTTTGCTCAAAAATTTGGTCAATTCAAAAAAAAGCAGTAATTTTGTCGTCGATTTCGCCGATTAACGACTTCGTTGCGCTGCAACTCGTAAAGTTATCGGGAAATCTCCTCTCCCCACCGCAAACCCACTACGGTGTGTTTACGTTGGGGTTCCCGTTAAGGGAAAAAACATATCGTGCCTCTGGCGATTGAATTAGGCGTTTAACGAGTGAAGGAGTGAACGAATGAACGAGTTAACGGCCGAATAGTAGTAAATGCCCGATATGTAGTATTCAGATCCATAAAAAAGAGTTAACGAAATGGATTTAATCAAAGTAGCCGAGCAAGCTTTTGCCGGTGAGAAAAAAGAATTCCCTGCATTCAAGGCAGGTGACCAGATTACGGTAGGCTACCGTATTAAAGAGGGTAACAAAGAGCGTGTTCAGGAGTTCCGCGGTGATGTCATCTGCATCCACGGTAGCGAGGACAAGAAGCGCTTCACGGTTCGCAAGATGAGCGGTAACATCGGCGTAGAGCGTATCTTCCCGATGGACAGCCCCTTCATCGAGAGCATTACAGTCAACAAGTACGGTAAAGTACGTCGTGCCAAACTGTATTACCTCCGCGAGCGCACGGGTAAGAAAGCCCGCATCCAAGAGCGTCGCGCTAAGTAAGCTCAAAGGGGAATCTTCGGGTTCCCCTTTTTTTAGTAGAAAGTCGAAAGACAAAAGACCGTCCTTCGGACTCAAAGGCTCTTTCTACTTTGAGCGAAGCGGTCTTTCTACTTTGAGCGAAGCGGTCTATTATGTTTCAACTCGAATCTCCATATAAGCCTACGGGCGATCAGCCGCAAGCGATAGAGTCGTTGGTGGCAGGTTTGAATGCCGGTGCTCCCGCACAGGTGCTGCTCGGCGTCACGGGTTCCGGCAAGACCTTCACTATCGCCAACGTGATCAAGGAGGTCAACCGCCCCACCCTAATCATGAGTCACAACAAGACGCTTGCCGCCCAGTTGTACTCGGAGATGAAGGCGTTCTTTCCGCACAACGCGGTGGAGTATTTCGTGAGCTATTACGACTACTACCAGCCCGAGGCGTATATCCCTGCCACCGACCTCTATATCGAAAAAGACCTCTCCATCAACGAGGAGATCGACCGGCTCCGTCTCTCGGCGGTAGCGGCGTTGCTGTCCGGGCGCAAGGATGTCATCATCGTCTCGTCCGTGAGCTGCATCTACGGTCTGGGCAGTCCGCAGGACTTCACGCAGAACGTGATTGAACTCCACCGCGGTGACAAGGTGCAGATGGACACGCTGCTCAAGCAACTCGTTTCCGCGCAATACACGCGTAATGATATAGAATTAGCGCGCGGGCGCTTCCGCGTGAAGGGCGACACCATCGACATCGCCCTCGCCTACGCCGACTATATCGTGCGGATCGAGTTCTTCGGCAACGAGATAGACGCCATCCTTACCATTGATCCCATCAGCGGACAGGTGCTGGAGGAGTTCGAGCACTACAACCTCTCGCCCGCCACCATCTTCCTGACCTCCGCCGAGCGTATTGCGGCGGCGAAGGAACAGATACAAGCCGACCTCGCCAAGCAGATCGAGTACTTTACCTCCATCGGTGAAGAGCTGTACGCCAAGCGTATCGAGGAGCGCGTGAAGTACGATCTGGAGATGCTGGACGAGCTCGGTTACTGCTCCGGCGTGGAGAACTACAGCCGCTATTTCGACGGCAGGGAGGAAGGCACGCCGCCGTATTGCCTGTTGGATTATTTCCCGAAAGACATGCTCCTCGTCATCGACGAGAGCCACGTTACCGTACCGCAGATCCGCGGTATGTACGGAGGCGACAAAGCCCGCAAGGACAACCTCGTCACCTACGGTTTCCGCCTGCCTGCCGCCCGCGACAACCGGCCGCTCAAGTTCGACGAGTTCGAAGCCAAGACGGGTCAGACGATATACGTCTCCGCCACGCCGGACGAGTACGAGCTGAACCGCTCGGAGGGCATCGTCATCGACCAGCTCATCCGTCCGACAGGGCTCCTTGACCCCGAGATCGAGGTCCGCCCGACGGAGAACCAGGTGGATGACCTGATGGACGAAGTGAAGTTCCGCATCCACCGCAACGAGCGTTGCCTCGTCACCACCCTGACCAAGAGGATGGCAGAGGAACTGGACGAATACCTGCGGCGCTACGGCATCAAATCCGCGTATATCCACTCCGACATCGACACCATCGAGCGTGTGAAGATCATGGAGGACCTGCGGCGAGGCGAGTACGACGTCTTGGTGGGTGTCAACCTGCTCCGTGAGGGACTCGACCTGCCGGAGGTGAGCCTCGTAGCTATCCTCGATGCGGACAAGACGGGTTTCCTCCGCGACCAACGGAGCCTTACTCAGACGGTAGGCCGCGCTGCGCGGCACATACACGGCAAGGCCGTGCTCTACGGCGATAAGATCACGCCCGCCATGCAGGCTACCATCAACGAGACCAACCGCCGCCGTACCATCCAGATGCGCTACAACGCCGAGCACGGTATCACCCCGACGCCGGTCAAGAAAGAGATCAACACCTCCGCCCTCGCCGGGCTCTACAAAGACCCCGAGGAGGAGAAACGCAAACTCACCGAGTCCATCAAAGCCGGGTGGAAGAACGCCGAGTGGCAGAAGATGGACGCCCGGAAACTGGAGAAAGCCATCGACGACAAACGCAAAGCCATGCTCGCAGCAGCAAAAGCAACGGACTTTGAGACCGCTGCTTTCCTGCGCGACGAAATGCTCGAGATGCAGAACAAGTTACAGGCGATTAATGGATGAGTGGATGAGAGGATGAGTGATTAGTACTCCGCGAGGATAGTTGCAGAATAGGGTTCTACGACAATCCAGCCGGCTTCGACTTGGCCTAAGCCGTTCACGTCAGCTTGACCGTCGTGAGCAAGGATCGTATATACCGCTTCAGGCACCGGGAATTCCGCTATTTTGGCACCGCCGTTAAGAAGGACGATGAGCGACTTTGCGGAGTCGATACCTTCAAGGTTGTTGATGCGGTACACAATCAGATTCTCATTGTCGTTTTCCATTAGTGGCATGAATTCCACATGCCCTTGTACCAACTCAGCCGTGCCGAGACGGAAACCTTTGTGCGCACGGCGGATAGCAATCATCTGGCGGTAGTATTCAAACAGATCATTGTATTTGGCCTTGTTCTCCCATGGAATGATATTGATGCTGTCGGGACTCTGGTAGCTGTTGTCTATGCCGCGTTTCGTGCGGTAGAGCTCTTCGCCACCATAGAGGAATGTCATGCCTTGCGAGACAAGGACGGCAGTTTGGGCGAGTTTATTCATGCGGATTTTGGTTTCTTCGGTTTCGCCGATAGCCGACACGTCGATTCGGTCACGGAGACAGTAGTTGTCATGGCAAGTTATGTACGAGACATGCTGCATCGGTTCGCCGCTCCACTCGGGGCAGGCAATCAGCCCGCGCATGACATCCTTGGCGGACGACGGATTACCGGATGCGAAACCGCGCTCGTGGTCGAAAGGCGAACCGATAAGCGCATTACGGATATCATCGCTGAACGCACCTACGCGCGGCATCTTATAGGTCCACTGCTTCATCGCCAGCGAGTCATACGGATAAGCCGGACTCATAGCCGCCCACCCTTCTCCGTAGGTCAGTATCGTCGGGTCGATCTCATCCAGCGCCGCACGTATCTGGCGCATGGTCTCCTGGTCATGGATACCCATGAGGTCAAACCGGAAGCCGTCTATGTGGTACTCGCGCGCCCAGTAACAAACGGACTCCACCATGAAACGGCGCATCATCTCGTGGTCACTCGCCGTCTCGTTGCCGCAACCCGAACCGTTCGCGTATGTCCCGTCCGCATTGAGACGGTAGAAATACTGCGGCACGACACGCCCGAGCGCGCAACCCGTTGCATCATAGGTGTGGTTATACACGACGTCCATCACCACGCGGATACCCGCGGCGTGGAGGGCTTGTATCATCTGCTTCGCCTCGCGGATACGGCAGGCTGGGTCATACGGGTTGGTAGAATAACCGCCTTCCGGCGCATTGTAGTTAACAGGATCGTAACCCCAGTTATAGGAGCGTTCCGCATTCAGTCTTGAGCCTTCGGCTGCTTTCGTTTCGTCAATACTTCCGTAGTCGAAGAACGGCAGAATCTGCAGATGGGTGATACCCAACTCTTTGAGGTGGTCGATTCCCGTACTGAGACGCCAACCCTCGTCATAAACATCCGTTTCCTCCTCGGTCAATGCAAGAAACTTGCCTTTATGCTTGATGCCGGAGTTCGGCGCCATGGTGAAATCGCGCAGGTGCGTCTCATAAACCACTATATCCGTCGGATCGGGCATGGCAGGACGGACGTCCTTCTCCCAGCCTTCGGGGTTGGTCTTGGCGAGGTCGATGATTGCGGCTTTTTGCCCGTTGACGGACACCGCCTTGGCGAAGATACCCGGGCTCTCTAACCCCCATTCGCTGTTCTGGAATGAACGCACGGTATAGTATTTGCCTGCGAGATCGCCCTTCACAGAGGCGGTCCAGAAATCATTGGTTCCTTTGGTAAGGGGGACCACTGACGGCTGAGGGCTGAGGGCATCATCATAAATGAGCACTTCCATCTGTTCCGCCGCATTGGACCAGAAAGAAAAACGGGTTTCGGAAGCACTGTAGAGGCACTCGTCCTCCATTTTGGGTTGTCGGGCGGTACAGGCCGCCAATGCTAACATCAGCATAAAGAAAGTTGTTTTTCGCATAGTATAGATGGTTTTGCGGGTACAAAGGTACAAATAATATTGCATATACGCAAATAAAATTAGCAAATGAGAGTTTTTTTCTATTTTTTTGCCCAAATATTTGCGTATTTCAAAAAAAAGCAGTAACTTTGCACGCTTTTTGTCGGTCGAGTGGCTCGACACCCGTTTAGCCATTCGGCGCAGAAGGCATAACTAGGCAAACTAGTCCGACTAGTAAAACTAGAATAATTATTATTAACAAATTAAATTTAACAATTTACTACAATGGTAAATCATTATGAAGCCGCTTTCGTATTGACTCCCGTTTTGTCTGAACCGCAGGCAAAGGAAGCGGTAGAGAAATTCGAGAATCTTCTCACCCAGAATGGCGGTACCATCCTGAACCGTGAGGAGTGGGGTCTGAAGCAACTCGCTTACCCTATCCAAGGTAAAAATTCGGGATTCTATTTCATCCTTCAGTTTGATGTAGAGCCCGCTGTAATCGCTACCCTCGAGACCGAGTTCCGTCGTGACGAGCGTGTAATCCGCTTCCTGACAACGCGTCTTGACAAGTACGCATTCGAGTACGCTGAGAAGCGTCGTAACAACTTTAAAAAGGAGGCTTAATCATGGCACAGAATGACGAAATCCGCTATCTGACTCCGCAAGGCTCGGAGCAGAAGAAGAAAAAGTACTGCCGTTTCAAAAAATCCGGCATCAAGTACATCGATTACAAAGATCCTGAGTTCCTCAAGAAGTTCCTCAACGAGCAAGGCAAGATCCTGCCCCGCCGCATCACCGGTACTTCGCTGAAATTCCAGCGCAAAGTAGCTCAGGCCGTTAAGAAAGCTCGCCACCTGGCTCTGCTGCCTTACGTAACCGATATGATGAAATAAGTTTTTAACCCACTAACAAGAAAGGAAAGAAAATGGAAGTAATTCTGATTCAAGACCTGGCTAATCTGGGTTTCAAGAACGACATCGTAAAAGTACGTGACGGCTACGGACGTAACTACCTCCTGCCGCAAAAGATCGCTATCATTGCGAACGAGGCTAACCGTAAGCAACTGGCAGAGAACCTCAAACAACAGGCTCACAAAGCTGCTAAGATCCTGGCTGACGCTCAGGCTCTTGAGGCTAAACTGGCTGAGACCGTTATTGAGGTTAAGGTAAAAGCTAACGAGGACGGCAAGATCTTCGGTACCGTTACCACCCAGAACATCTCTGACGCCCTCAAGGCACAGGAGATCCTGATCGACAAGAAAGTGATCACCATCGCTGAGCCGATCAAACAGGTAGGTGAGTACACCGCACAGGCTCGTCTCCATCGTGAGGTAAAAGCCGACATCAAGCTGAACGTAGTAGCTGAGTAACGTAAAGTTTAAAGTTTAATGTTTAAAGTTTAAAGGAAAAGACTTATGAAAAAAGGAATTCATCCTGATAACTACCGCGTAGTAGTTTTCAAAGATATGTCTGACGGTACTCAGTTCTTCAGCCGCTCTACGGCAGCTACGAAGGACACGATCGAAATCGACGGCGTTCAGTATCCGCTGATCAAACTGGAGATCTCGAACACGAGTCACCCGTTCTATACCGGCAAATCGAAGCTGGTGGACACCGCCGGTCGTGTGGACAAGTTCATGTCTCGCTACGGCAATCGCACTCGCAAGTAATTGCGGCTATAATAAGGGCGGGCGATTGTGCTCGCCCTTATTGTTTTTTTAACTAACTGGAAAAACTAGAAACCCTAGGAATCCTAGGAACCCTAGCCCCATAACACAACACGCTATGCAAGACACATCTCTCTGGCGCGCACTCGGGCGCAACACCCTCATCTCCATCGCCCTTTTCGGAGCCCTTCTCGGTCTCCTTTGGCTCGTAGAATGGTTTCTTAATTCTCAATTGTCAATTGTCAATTATCAACTATTAAAGTGGCACGATCCCGCCTGGCTCGTCGGTATTCCGGCGTCCGTCATCGGCGTAGCCTATATACTGACCGTCCGCGATCCGCAGAACTACACCGGTTTCTACGCCGGCATCATCATGAGTGCCTTGCTCGGTGTGCAGTTCATTCTGCAGGGCGCGTACGACAGCGCCTTCCTCTATTTCTTCGTCTTCATCCCCTTCCAATTGATGTCGATATACAAATGGAGCCGGAAGAAAGAAGACGGCGGGGCAAGTTTCGAGCCTAAGTTCCTCGACACGCCGCGACTGATCCTGTCTGTCGCATTGCTCTTCTTCATCACCGCCGGCGACTACGTACTTTCTACTTTCGCCTTGCGCCACGATGCACTCTCCGATGCGATTGTTGTCAAACTCCTCAACGGTCTCCTCATCTCGTCTTCCTTCCTCGCCAACTACTGGCTGATCTACCGCAAGACCGATTCCTGGATCTACTGGTTCATCTACAGCATAGCCGGTATCGGACTGTTCATCATACTGGGCAATGCTTTCTCCATCGTGCTGTTCACCTTCTTCCTGGTCATCAACGGTGCGGCAGGTATAGCTTGGATCAAGGCAACCAAACCGGAGAACTACGGCTGGCTCAAGAAAATCGCAATCCGCAAATAAGATATTCATTATTCATTTTTCATTGATGTTTAAACGCAAAGCAGATACCGTACTGCGGGTACAGGAACCCGCGCAGTTAATGGATTTCCTCATCGCTAAGATGGGTGGTATGGCGCGCTCGTCGGTCAAGCAGCTGCTCGGCCAGCGCCGTGTCAAAGTGGGCGCAGCTATCCAGACCCGCCATGACTACGAACTCAAGCCCGGCGATGTAGTGACTGTCTCCTCCGGCAGAGGTAACACCCAACTCACCCACCCCAAGCTCAAGATCGTCTATGAGGACGACGATCTCATCGTGGTGAACAAACAGCCCGGACTCCTGACCGTAGCCACTACGCCCGGTTCGTCCGAGACGACCGTCATGTCTATCCTACGCGCGTACGTTAAGAAACAGAACGCGCGCGCGAACATCTACGTCGTGCATCGTCTCGACCGTGAGACCTCCGGTCTGCTCGTCTTCGCACGCTCCGAGGAACTGCAACATTACATGCGGACCTATTGGCGCGAGCTGGTCACCGAGCGAACCTATATAGCCCTTGCCGAAGGCGTGCTCGAACCCCGCGAGGGCAAGATCACCACGTGGCTCACCGAGGACAAACGCAATGCCGTAGTCTATTCCTCACCCGTCGATGACGGAGGCGACATCGCCATCACCAATTACAAGGTGCTCAGAACCTCTGCTGACCTTTCTTATTCCCTCGTGGAATTGCACCTCGAGACCGGCCGCACCAACCAGATCCGTGTGCATCTGGCTTCCAAGGGCTGTCCGGTAGTGGGAGACCGCAAGTACGGCCACGGCAACGAGTCCAGCCCTCTGCACGCCAAGGTGTTGGAGTTCATCCACCCCGTGACGGAGAAAAAAGTCCGTTTCGAGTCACCCGTACCAAAGGAGTTCAACCGCGTATTGCTATAATTGCAAATAGAAAATGGCTGATTTTACCTAAATCGGCTATTTTTGCCACACTAATTGTCTAAAATTTAACATAAATTGTTGCAATTTTGACAAAAATTGAGTACTTTTGCGTTTGATTTTACATTTCAACATGTCAGAGACAACGATAATCCTTATTATGCTGATTGCGGCAGCCGTACTGGTTGCCTTCGTTATTACCATCTGCTATTCTTACAAAATCACCCGTGGAATGAAGGAGGAGAACAGGCATCTGGCAGATATGATTTTGAAGCAGTCGGAAGAAGGTAAACACCGTCCTCTCCGCGAGGCGGGGTTGCAAGAGGCGGCGGAACAGATGCAACAGAGCGGCAGTCTGCCGGATGAGGAGTTGCTCGCGCAGATTGAGCAGCAGATAGAGGAACGCCGTTTGTATGCGGCACAAGACACTTCGCTCAAAACACTCGCACGCGAGTTAGGCCTCACCCAGAAACGGCTCAATGCCGTTATCACCGCTTCGCGCTACGGTTCGCTCAACGATATGATTGCTATCAAGCGCGTCGAATGTGCGTGCCGGCTGTTGGAGACCAAGCCCGAATGGACCATTGAGGCCATTAGCGCAGAGGCCGGGTTCCCTTCCAGACGTACGTTCCAGAACCTGTTCAAAGCGCATACAGGGGTCACTCCGACCCAATACCGAATGCTCAAAACGCAGGCTAAAACTGCTCACTGACTTATTAACAATTCTAATTTTATTGTTTTATGAAAAAACTTTTCTTCTTGATGGTCGCAGCTATGACAGCTGTCGCCAGCATGGCGCAAGAGGCCCAAATTACCGCCGCTCCGGCGCAGACAACTACCGCTCCGGCGGAGCAAGTAGCACCTCAGGTACGCCGCATGATCCTTGAGCGCGCAGGTAACACGTATTATTACGGAGACCTGAAGATGCGTCGCCGCGCCATGCTCGACTGGTACGCACAGCGTAACTGCAAAGTGGCGTACGACCAGTTCCGCTCCGGTTACAAACTGGCTAACGCCGGTTGGTGGTGCCTCGGCATCGGTCTGGCTTGCGATGTGGCGGGTATCGGTTGTGTCATAGGCGGTGGCGTTACTGCCGCGCAGAGTGCTTCCTCTTCCTCATCTTCATCTTCTGCAACCACCAAGAACCTTCCGCCGCTCTACTACGCCGGTGTAGGTCTCGTTTGGGCGGGCTCGATCCTGGAGATCGCTTCCATACCTTGCTTGATCGTAGGATACGTGCGGATGCACGAGTCTGTAAATACCTACAATGCCGACCAAGGCTACGCTCGCAATCCGCAGCCCTATTTCGCTATCCAGTCCGGCAACTCCGGGCTCGGGCTTGCTTTGCATTTCTAATAAAACATTATCCACAAAATGAAAAAGATTCATCTTATCTTGTTCGCAGCGCTGTGCATGGTGTTCACCGCCTGCGAGAAAAATGAAGGTCCTGCCGATGGCAGCAAGGCCAAGTACACGGTTATCCTCTACGCCAACGGAGGCGAGAATCTGGATGACGCCATAGAAGCGGACATCGCCCGGGCGGCCGAGTTCCTCAACACAAAGAGCAAAGACTACTCGGTCCGTATGGTCACATACATGAAGTATTCGTCCACCAAAGGTCTGGCGAAACAGAACAGCGAGATGCTGAAGAATCAGTCAAAACGGTATATTCCGGGCGGTAAAGCCGGCAAAGTGTACCTCTATGAAGTAGGTAGCGCGTGCATTGATTTCAAGGATCAAGCCGGCTGCATTCAAAACCTGCAGATGAACGACAAATGGGTGGTAGATGACTCCCTGGCTGCCATGTACGATCCCGCTTACATGGCTAAAGTGCTGAAGGATATAGCCCGGCTGGCTCCGGCGGAGAACTACATTTTCGTGATTGCCGGACACGCAGGCGGATGGAATATGGATGCAGACGGAGACGGATACCCCACCACGGCTAAGAAACCGGCGATTGCCATGACCGATGCCTTCCACAAAGGACGTGCTATCAAAGCCAAAGAGTTGCACGACGGTATCTCTGCCGTTATTTTCGACTGCTGTATGATGAACAGCATCGAGTACCTCTCCGAGATGACGGATATCACCAAGTTCGCTTTGGGCTCGGGCCATACCACCCACGGAGGTGACTATCAGGACCTCCTCAAAGAACTCTTTAACGCTCCAAGCAGCCAAGCCGGACTCCAACAGGCACTCTCCGCCTACGCTGAGACGTATGCCAAAAACCACAAAAAAGACTATGAAGACTACCACAACCCCGTACTCATGAATACGGATTTCGCCGTTGTGGACATGGCTAAACTGAAAAACGTATGGGAGCCGCTGAAGAAAATCACGGATTTCCTGTGCACTAACTACAAGGCTGCAGATTCCGCTAAGTATGTGATCCCTGCCCGCGACTGCTACCAGTATTTCAACGCAGACTGCAAGTACGACCTGATGGACTACCTGACATTTATGGCAATGGAGGGTGCTCCGTATGAAGACAACACCGAATATGAGGCGTTGCTTGACGCGCTGGACAAAGCAGTCGATAACGCAATCGTATCTCATGCCTATTCCCTCAATTACGTGGATCCCAAACGTACCCAGGACAAAGTAGAGGCTATCCTGAGCATGAGTATCAACATCGGAGCCAAGGGATGTTTCCAGGCTGATTATGAGGGGAATCCCCAACTCGGTTACAAGTGCTATGACAGCAATGGCGACGTATGGTACTTCAACCCCAAAGACCCCACGAAGACCTGGTGGAAGGCATCCGGCACGACCAATAATCCTGCCTACAACTGGACCTACAGCTATGCGAAGTCCGTCTTCGAGCAGAGGACCGGTTGGACCCGCTGGGTCAAGCTGAACCCCGTCATGCCGTTCAACAACCCGCCTTTCGGAGATGACGGCGACACCAACGGTATGGAAGATGATGATGATTCGGAAGATCTTGACTGATTCACTGCAAAAAAAATCGCCCCTCGTGGCGATTTTTTTTTGCATTTATACTTGCATATGTGTTATTTTTGTTGTACCTACCGCTTGATCAAAGCCACCCGCCGGCGAGACACCAATAGCGTTTTTCCGTCAATTTTTCCACATGCAGTGATGTAATCCGTCACTTTTGTACGATTTGAGAGTAGATTTGTACGATTTGAGAATGCTTTTTCATAAAAAAGCAGTATCTTTGCGCGTTCAATTGATTAGGAACACATAAAACTATTAAATTTATGCAAAAGACTTTTCTTCTCTTTCTCGGCTTGGCGCTTATGGCGCTACCGATGAGAGCGCAGGGTGCGGGGCAGCCTGTGCAGAAACTGAATATCCACATGATGGACGGACAAGTAGTCACGTTCTTGTTAGATGATGAACCGGTGACGAAGTTCGAATCGGGACAACTGATCCTGCAGACTTCCGGCGATGCGCCGGTCATCTATCTCATTGAGAACGTGCGCAAATATACGTACGAAGGTCTGCCGGAAGGTATTGATGCTCCTGTCGTAGCACCGGGAACGATCCTCATCCGCCAGAATAATGAGATGATGGTTATCGACGGCCTTCCCGACAAGGCGAACGTAGCGGTATATAACGTGGACGGCAAGTTGCTCTTTACGCAGCAGGCAACAGGCGGGCACTCGACCTCCATCGTCATGAGCGCTTATCCCGCAGGAAACTATATCATTAACGCAGGCGGTGCCTCCTTTAAATTCGTGAAACAATGAGAACAAAGACACAAAGTGACCAAGTACCAGGTACAAAGGTCATGCGTCTCATAATGTGTTTGATCCTTGGTACTTTGTCCCTTGGTACTTATGCACAGGATGCATTCTATATCTACCGCAACGACGGCGATTTCAACGGTTTCTTCTATGACGAAGTGGTCGAAATGCGTCAATCCAAGATCGGTGTGGACTCCATTGAATACGACAAATGGGTGACGCAAGAGGTCGTGATGGCAGATACGATTTATCGTATCCCATTAGCGGCTATCGACTCTATCGGATTCCAGCAGCCGGAGATACGATTTAACCCGCGTGTTAAGTTTATGGAAAAAGAAGGATTGTGCCCGTACTATCTTGGATGTGGAAATACAGACACAGAGTTTAGATTCCAAAATCTTCCGGCTCATTTAGTGCCGCAAGTGGGCGATGTATTGATAGGTCTACCTACGGACTCTATAGCCGAAGACAAATACTACGATTGGGATTATTTCGGCAGTTTCAGTTGCGTGGTAGAAGAAGTGCGCCCCGGAGAGCCGTGGGAAGGAGAAAATCTCACAATCGTCTATGGTCGTCCTGTGGATAAACCGAGCGACGTGTTCGAACAATATATCACGGTAGAAGAAATCGGAGTGGATGAAAACAACCAAATACTTCGGCGTGTTGCGGGCTGTACACCTAATGGCCTCCCTAGAAAAATGAAAGACGGTGATACCGGTGATATTAAGTGGTTTAATTTTTCCGGAAAGATTACACACGGTTGGACTCCTACCGAGAACTCATCCATCGACCTCTCTGCGGATGTAAGCCTCGTCTTCAAACTCCGTATAGCCTATGAACTTACCTGGACTAAGGTATTTGTCAAACTGACGAAAGATATGAATTTCTCCATTCAACCGTCTATCGGAGTAGCAGCAAATATGGAATGGGTAGGCTCGCCGGGTAAATTCCTGTGGATGCCGGAGTTGTTGGCTCCTGCTCCTTGTCCTATTTTGCGTGTTAACCCTTTGCCTGATGTCTTCTTGAAAGTGTCCGGAAGCATTGAGGGACGATTTAATCTTCCTAAAGTGCAATTAGGCTTCGGAGATGAGCTGATTATTAACAGCAACGCGTGGTTCCCGATATCTTATACGATTCATCCTCTTCCCGATAAGGATAAAGAGGCAGACGCGAATATTTTTGATGTGTCCGGTGGATTAAAAATGAGTGGCGCTCTACAAATGGGTATTGAATTTCAGGCCATTATCGGAACAGCCAGTTGGATTAAGAAAATTATCAACGCAGACATCGGTTTGCACCTTTATACCGGTCCGAAACTGAGCGGTGAAATCAGTTATGACTCTAAAGTAACGGCAGCTTCACATGATTATTGGATGCTCTCTAATGGACATGTTGATCTTTCTCTCTTGGCACTTGATCTGGAAGCCGGAGCTACTGCAGGAATCGGATGGAGCGATCCCGAAGAAATTAAGTTCTATGAGAAGAGTTGGGACTTTATGACCAGTACCGTTCGTCTCGCTCCTACTTTCAAAAATTCTGAGGCGTTCCCTACTCCAAAGAACCTCGTAGCGCGTATCTATCCTAATTCGGACTATCAGTTATTTGCTCGAAAAGTTCAAATAGGTCTCTTTGACAAGGATATAACGGATACTACAATGAACCAACTGCCAATAGCCACTACGGCGGAAAAATCGATTTATACATCGTATCTGGATACTATGTACGAAGGTCGTTTCCCTGTGGATAGTTTGAAAGCTCGTCCTTATCATATTTATCCAATGGTTGATTGTGGAGCTTTGGGAGCGTATACGGTCGCCAGTGCCGGTACAGAGGTCGTTCCGTTCACCACTTTGGAACTATTAAACAATGAAATTCATTTCAATGCAGCTGGTAACAACAAACCGTCTATTACGTTTAAATCCAATGTGGCAGACTCTTCCTTGCTACATTGTTTCTATGCCCCATATTATTACCTTGGGACTTATGTAACGAGATATATCAGTTCGGATAGTTTAGTGGTGGTTGATGCAAAAAAAGGTATCTACAAAATGATTTTCGACGGAATTCCTAATGACCGTTTATGGGCGTTGCCTCCGATTTCAAAAGATACATCTGTTTATTACCCGAGAATTAGGGCATATGATCCTACCAGGCCGGTGACCGAATCTCCGGAAGTACATTTCGGCGTATCGCAGGATTTTGGACCACTACGCAATATGAGAGTCTCTGGCGAAGCTACAGGTTACAATGATAACTCTTTTTTGTGCGGGGCCAAGTATTATGGAAATGTGACAGCGACTCGTTTAAATGACACCGTAATTACTATTAGCGGTTCTTACACGGATGGACTTACTTCATCTGTGAGCAGATACTCTCGTTCTATCGACTTAACCTTGACATTCACCGGTGCAGACGAGTATGAAGAGTACTACAGGGTATCGGGAACAATGATTGAAAAGTCTTATGACAAGGAAACGGGAGAATTAGAAGATAGCGCGACGTTTACATTTGCAAATGCTAACGGCAAAAATCGCAGTATAAGTGGTTCTGCGTCCTGTTCTTACAAGAGTCAAGACGGTTATGAAAACGGCCACGTGGTGTACAAAACAGAAACAACTACAGATGCCCATTTCAGTTTGAACCTAAATTGGGACTACGTGGATAATCTTCCCGAATAATCCCTCTCCCTTTATCTCTCATCCTCTCTCATCCCTGTCACCCGCGTGGCAGGGATTTTTTCTTTCTCGCTCTTTTTGAATCATTTTGGGACTTTTTTGACCATAAATAGAAGAAAAATTTGTGTATTTCAAATATTTGTTGTAACTGCGAGGACACCGACACGGCAAGCCGTCCCACCTCGAAGCTACAGTCGCATCCTTGTGCGAAATAATCGTGCCCATTTGGCTAAGAATAGCAAGTATTTCCCGCTAAAATCTTAAATTAATTTAATTTTTATCGTTAAATCCTTGTTTATTCCAAATATTTGTAGTACCTTTGCAGCCGCTTATTAAATAAATAACTGACGGCGGAATGCTTTACGAATCTGTTTCTTTTGGTGCATCTTCTTCGCCGTGCGTTTCCATCGTGGCAGCGCTGAACCGCGTGTCACGGGCACGATTTACCTTTTCTACATCGCCGCTACAATACTTTATACGGACCATTGGCTGTATTTCTCGGGGGTGCAGTCGTTTGTCGGTACATGGACTTATCTCATCGCTAATCTCAGCGTCTTTCCTATTTATTATACATACCTGCGCGCACTGACGCGCGTAGGGCACAATGCGGAGATGTACCTTCTCTTCCTGCCGGCTGCGATCATGGCAGTCTTTTTTCCGCTCAATACGCATTTTGGATGGTTCGCCGATGAGCACATGCTGCTCATCACCCGGCTCTGTTTTGCCGTAGAGGTGGTTTGGGTATGGTGGCGCGGTTTCCGGGTCTTACGCGAGACACGCAAACGCCTCGATGATATCTATTCGGACGACCGTAGCTACCTTCTCCATCCCACCTATTTGATCCAGCACCTCTTGGGAATCACCGCGGCGTTTTCCATGTGTCTCAACCTCTTGGGACGGGATTTCTTCGCCGAGAGTATGATGGTTAGCATACCGGCGGTAGTGATGTCGGTACTGCTTTTCGGCATCGGCTATGTAGCGGCGCATACCACCCTTCCCGAAGAGACCATCCATACGGAGGCACCGCAGGCTAAGGAAACTACGATAGAAGAGACCGATGCGCTCATGAACCAGATAGCGACCGCCCTGCGCGAACAGAAACTGTTCGCCTCGCCGGACTTGACCATTCAGGACTTGGCTACAGCCGTGCATAGCAACCGCACCTATGTCAGCCAGTGTATCAACCACCGCACGGGACTCAGTTTCTCCCAATATATTGCGCGTTACCGCGTGGAGCACGCCCGGCAGATACTCCGGGACCCCGGCTATAACTCCGACAAGGAAGCGGTAACAGATGCTATCGCCCTCAGCGGATTCACCTCCGACAAGACCTTCTACCGCATATTCAAGGAACTCACCGGCGAGACACCCCTCCAATACCGCCATAAAAAAATAGCGTTTTTCCGTCAATTTTTCCACATGCAGTGATGTAATCCGTCACTTTTGTACGATTTGAGAGTAGATTTGTACGATTTGAGAATGCTTTTTCAAAAAAAAGCAGTACCTTTGTGCGCAGTTTTGAAAAACTAACCAAAAACAAAACATTATGAGAAAGATCTTTCCCCTCTTCGCTGCCTTGCTGATGGTAAGCGCAGCATGGGCGCAGGACGCACCTGTCCAGAAACTGAATGTCCACATGATGGACGGACAAGTAGTCACGTTCTTATTAGATGATGAACCGGTGACGAAGTTCGAACCGGGACAGCTGATCCTGCAGACTTCCGGCGATGCGCCCATCATCTACCTGCTGGAGAACGTACGCAAATATACGTACGAAGGTCTGCCCGAAGGCATCGATGCACCGGTCGTAGCGCCGGGAACGATTGTGGTGCGGCAAGGCAAAGACATGGTGGCGTTGGACGGTCTGCCCGACAAGACGACAGTCTCCATCTATTCTGCGGACGGCAAGCAGCTCATCAGCCGTCAGGCTATAGGCGGACAAACGACGGTACTTCCTATGACCGCGTTCCCCGCAGGTAACTATATTATTAACGCAGGCGGTGCCTCCTTTAAATTCGTGAAACAATGAGAGCAAAGACACAAAGTGACCAAGTACCAGGTACAAAGGTCATGCGTCTCATAATGTGTTTGGTCCTTGGTACTTTGTCCCTTGGTACTTATGCACAGGAGGCCTTCTATATCTACCGCAATGATGGTAAATTCCATGGTTTCTTCTATGATGAAGTAATCGAGTTGCGCCAATCCAAAATCGGAGTGGATTCGGTTGAATACGACAAGTGGGTGACGCAAGAAGTGGTTCTTGCCGATACCACCTACCGTATCCCGTTATCGGCCATTGACTCCATCGGTTTCCAACAGCCGGAGATCAAAATCAATCCGAACGTGAGATATCTTCAAAAAGAAGGTCTGGCTCCCTATTTGGATGTGGTGACGGAGGATAACATGTGCTTTATGAACATACCGGAAAGTATGCTTCCTAAAGTAGGAGAAGTATGGATCGGTCTGCCTACCGACGAATGCAGTGAGAAATATGCTGAGTTGGGCGGAAGCTTCAGTCTGGTGGTGACCAGTGTCTATTACTATCCCGGCTATTCGACGGTATGGGGTCGTCCGGTAGAAAAACTCGGCGAGGTATTCGAACAATATATCACCGTCGAGGAAATCGGTGTGGATCCGGAAGGCAAAGTAGTACGCCGTATTGCCGGCTGTACACCGGATGGTTTGCCGCGTCCTGTTCAGAAGGCTTCCGGGCACAAAGAAGTAACTATTATTGATATGGAAAAGACCGTATCGGACGAAGTAGAGATTGGTGAACACGTCAAGCTTACTTTTGATGTGGATTTAGCCATGAAAGTATTGCTCCGTGCTTCGTATAACATCAATATGTTCCGGCTTAATGTAACGATCAATAATGATTTTATTATCAGTGCACAGCCTACCCTTGGTGTGAAAGCATCGGGTAGTTTCAATAGGGATGTACGAGACCAACTGCCGAATATAGGAGCTATTATCTTCCCGGCTGCGTGTCCGGTCTTTGAAACCAATCCGGTACCGACTCTGTTCATTCGCGGAGAAGGTAGTATAGAGGCTAAATTCTCGCTGCCGAAAGTGTCTCTTATCACCGGTGTGGACTATTACATCGATACGGATATGCTGCCTTTCCCGATTGGCTCTTCCTTCCATTATTCGACCAGCGGGTTTGAACCGTTCACGTTTGATATGTTCAAGAGTACCGGTGAGATCAAGTTCTCCGGTTATACTCAAGCCGGCGTGGAGTTCCAGGCGCGTATTAACAGCGCAAGCTGGTTCAAGAAGATTTTGGAGTTTGGTATCGGATTCAACCTCTACTGCGGTCCTCGGCTGGATGGTGAGTTTACCTATAATTTCGGTGCACCGGATATCGAGCAGGAGTATGATGTGATCTCCAATGGCTTTATCAAGCATACCTGGATGTCTTTGGGATTAGAAGCAACCGCCAAGGCCCAATTAGGATGGGACGACCCGAAATCAACGACTTTCTTTAACAAAGACTGGGACTTCTTTTCCACCTATATGCGTCTCGCTCCGAAGATTGATTCCACACGGGTCAAGGTGGATGAAATCAACGAAAATGCCGCTATTACGGTTTATGCGCAGCCTTCGGCTAACTTCCTCTACAACTACATGACTTTGGAGGCATATGATACTAAGATGCCGCCTACGAGTACAATTCTCGCCAGATGGGGTGTAGCCGCAATCAAAGAAGGTCAGAAGTTCTCAACATCCATGAATCTCAAAGGTTTAAAAGCCGACCCGATTTCAGTCACGCCAATGCTCTATACATCAGGGGATGCGTCTGATCCGCTGCCGGTGTATGGTGCTGCCGTATCGTTTGCTCCGCCTACCAAACTGTCTTTAGATAGGGATGTAGTCGACCTTGTACATGGCGAAGAACCTTTTATGATTGTAACTACCAACGCCGGAAAAGATAAGTTTATTGATGCGGCAGGTTCAAAGCGAATATGGAGTTCGGTGCGTGTAGATACGTTGAATTATGCGGAAGGTATATACAAACTGACATTCATTCCTCCGACTGCGCCAAGGACACTCTTTGATTACCCGACCGTACACCCGGATGATGACGGTGCGCCCTATGTATATACGTGGACGTACAATATGGAAAAAGCTGTGAAGCAGAATTTCGGCTTTAGGCATACGGCCGGAGGTACGCCGGATCACTTCGAAGTAAGTGTTGTGACCAATGGAGGTGAGCAGGATATGATTTTTGCCAACTTTTTCGGTCCTGTCAAGGCGGTTCGCCAAGGAAGCAATACATTTGTTATCAAAGAAACCTTCGTCAGCGATGATGAACTCTCAACAATGACAAGTACTATAGACATGACCATCACAAGAGCCAGTGGCTATGATTTTGAAGACTGGGAGCATAAAGGAGATCACTATATAGCATCCGGTACCGTTAAACAGGTCTTTTATGACAAGACCATCGGAAAAACAAAATATAATACGACCTCTACTTTTAATAACATAGAGGGAACACAAGCTGATGGTGCAAGGGGAAAATTAACGTCTGCATCCGGTACCTTCTTGGACGAAGAGGCGTATGATTGCAGTTATACGGATGAGGAAGGAGTTTATCACGAGAAGACATGCTACAACTACAAAACGGTTAGCCGTTCTATGTCTTCCCCGTCCAAGAGCAGTGTGGAAATTATTCTGCACTGGTGGTACGATGAATAATTAAATCCTTAATCTCTCTTCTCTCCTCATCCCTGTCACCCGCGTGGCAGGGATGTTTTTTCCAAATGTGGGTGAAAATACATAGATTTGGACAAAAAACACAAATTTTATTTGGTCAATTGCAAAAAATATTGTATCACGGCAAGCCGTCCCACCTCGAAGGTACAGTCGCATCCTTGTGCGGAATAATCGTGCCCATTTGGCTAAGAATAGCAAGTATTTCCCGCTTAAAATTCTTAGCTTTCGCACGATTTTTTCAAATAAATTCGATTTTTATCGGCAAATCCTTGCATATTCCAAATATTTGTTGTACCTTTGCGGCGGATTTCAGTGATTAATCACCAAAATATGCTGTAAAGTTATGGAATTTAATAGAGATTTGTACCTTCAGAAACTCATTAGCGCAAGCAAAAATGACATGATTAAAATCGTTACCGGTATTCGTCGGTGCGGTAAATCCTATCTGCTGTTTGAGATTTTCCGTAACTATCTGTTATCCCAAGGAGTGGCAGAAGATCATATTATCGGCTTGGCATTAGATGACAACCGCAACAAAGATTTGCGCAATCCGGATAAACTACTGGAGTACATTGATAGCCAACTTATTCAAGATGGGCAGACTAGTTATGTTATCTTGGATGAAGTACAGATGGTAGATGATTTTGTGGGTGTACTACTTAGTATGACCCATATGCGGAATGTACAGACATACGTTTCCGGCAGTAATAGCAGGTTCCTTAGCAAGGATGTGGTAACAGAGTTCCGTGGTCGAGGCTGGGAAATACGGGTTCGTCCGCTGAGTTTTGCTGAATATTTAGAGGGCGTAGGTGGTGATAAACGCGACGCATTGGAAGATTACTATACTTACGGCGGTCTGCCGGCAGTAGCGAAGATGGAAACACCGGAAGAAAAAGAAGCGTACCTGAAGGATTTATATCGCACCATCTATCTCAAAGATATTATTGAGCGCAACCGTTTGCAGAACGAGGAGGGTTTGGAGGAGATTTTCCGCGTGTTGGCATCATCAATGGGCACAGCGGTAAATCCTACAAAGATAGCGAATACCTTCAAGTCGGTAGCAAAAATAAAAATATCAAGTCATACCATTACCAAATATATAGAATACTTGAAGGATGCATTTTTGGTAAGCGAGGCTCTGCGTTATGATGTGAAAGGTCGTAAGTATATCGGGTCTGATAGTAAGTTCTATTTTGAAGACCCGGGCATCCGGAATGCTATCATCGGTTTTCGCCAAGTGGAATACAGCCACATGATGGAGAACGTACTATATAACGAACTTTGCGCGCGCGGTTATAGCGTGGATGTAGGATTGGTAGAGGTTTGGGAAAAGAATGAAGAAGGGAATATCGTTCATAAACGAGTTGAAGTGGACTACGTTATTAACCGTGGTTCACAGCGCATATATGTGCAATCGGCATACTCGATGCCGGATGAGGAAAAACGCGATCAAGAGCAGCGACCGCTGATAAAAATAAACGATAGTTTCAGGAAAATCATCATCTCCGGCGAACATAAAGGCAAATTTTACAATGATGAAGGAGTCTTACGGATAGGAGTATTTGATTTTCTATTAGACAGAGACTGCCTGAACGAATAAACAGACGTTTGGGACTTTTTTGACCAAAAATAGCAGAAATCCTTGCATATATCAAAAAAAAGCAGTACATTTGCGCTATGAAACTGTTAGACGATTATATTTTTGATGAGCGGCTCCGGTATGAAGGACATAAGTTGATTTATTTGCCGGAAGGGGATGAGCCGATTGTGCTGGGCGGTATCCTTGGAGCGGCGATACTTGGCGTAAGGCTGCTTAATACAGAAGAAGCCGACAAACGAGGTATTTTGCTAAGTGAAGCGTTGCGCTACGAACCCTTTTTTGATCAGTACGACAGGGAAGTGATTGCAGACGATTGGGGTTATATCGAGGCGGAACTGGAGCAATTGGATCTGGCATACTTGGAGTTGTTTTCCAGCGAACAAGTGTTGATAGAGACTATCTGTCCGAACAAAAGGCAGTTGAGTATTGCGATGGACGTAGTGGCAACCTACATGCGCCGTATCGCTATAGAAGAGTACGGAGCGCATATATACGAGCGTGTGCCTTGGAAGATGCCTTTCGCGCAGTGGCTCTTTGATGCCGCACGAATTGAACCTCGTCGTCAACGATTCCTTCAGATCGATTGGACGGATCCTGCGCTCGTGCATGAGTTGGCATGCTACATGGAAAAAGGCGAACCCAACGAACAGACTTTCTTCTTTGAGGGAGAAGAAGCAGCCGATATTATGGCACGTTATTGGGATTGGTTGTGGCACTACGCACAAAAAGATGCTGCTATCTTCCCGGATTCGAATGTCGTTATGGCGCAATACAAACAAACCATCCGTGAGAGAGAGATCGATTGGGACTTTATCAAACCCGAGATGAAAGACTTTGCCCCGGAGCAGATCAACCTCTGCCGTAAATGGATGAGCCAGTGGACCGATTTCGTGAAAGACAAAATAGAGCCGCCGGTTTCAACCCGAAAGAAGAAAGAGGAAGAGCAATTATTCTTCCCTGATGAAGTGCTTAAATGTCCGACTGAAGACATGGAAGAAAAGTATGCTGCTACACGCGAATATATTAAGGAACGCAAAAAATATGACAAAGAATTTAGAAAATTTGCAAAAAATGAATCGCACGCAAGATTATGTCGACAGCTAACCCTGCTTTTCGGGTGGTACGTAGATCCTAGTTCGCTGAGAAAAAGCTTATTACGAAAGCCAAAGCGAAAAACCAAGCCATATACATAAATACTATTTTGAGGACGTCCCGGGACGTCCTTTTTTTATATGCGTCCTTGAAAAAGGTCGTTTTTCATTGTATCTTTGCAGAAAATTTCCGTTATGACGGTATGATGTTATGACGAAATGACGAAGTATTAACAATTATAAACCTTAATTTAGTATGATTCAAAATTTGACATCGATGGAGGGACAGGAAGACCTCCGCATTGTTGAGCATCTGGACATGCAAAAACTTCCTGAGAGTGTACAACAGATGCTCTCGTTGGCAAGTACGCCGGAAGAGGAGGACATTATCCTTATGGCGACTCTTGCGGCTGCGAGTGCGTGCGTACCGAATCTGTATTTCACGTACGGTCCGACAGGAAAGAAGTACTTCTCGAACCTGCAATGCTTCATCTTAGCTGCTGCGGCAAGCGGCAAAGGTATCGCGAACCATGCATTGGAGATGGTGCGTGTGATTGACGAGCAACATCCGATGGTGTTAGCGGGAGACAGCACGTTGGCTGCATTCTACAAGGCGCTCGAAGAGCAGAAGGGCTGCGGGTATCTGCACGAGAGCGAAGGAAGCGTGATCACGGACATCTGGAAGACGAGTGCGGCGAACTACAACACAACACTTCGTAAAGCGGCAGAACACGAACCCATCTCCCGAAACCGCATCAAAGGCGCATCTGAGATCAAGTGTCCGAAATTGAGTATGCTGCTTACCGGAACATTCGGACAATATAAGGCGCTCGTTCCGAGTGTGGAGAACGGATATTTCAGCCGTCTGCTGACGGTAGTGATCCGCGGCAGGAATCCGTTTGACAAGCGGTATGTGAGTGCCAAAGGCGGTCAGAGTGCGATCCCCAAGATCGTAGGTAACCGGCTCTTGCGCACGTACGAGCAATTAATGAACGCAGGCGAGCGCGAATGGAGTTTGACAGATGCGCAGAAAGAGCGGTTAGGCGAACATCTGGAAACGGAGTACGGAACGCTCATCGGATTACTTGGCGACAACTTCCATTCAGCGGTAATACGTATGGCGGTTCAGATTGAGCGGATTGCGATGATATTGACGGCAATGAGGGGAGAGATGTCCGAATATCATTCGGACGAAACAAACAACGTTCTTTATTGCGCGGATGAGGATTATGAGACGGCAGAGATGATAGGGAATAAGATGCTGCTGCATATGGCGAGTGCGTACCGGATGATAGACGGAGATGCGCAGGAGGTAGTTCCGGAGATCAAGCCGATAGATCAGCGGAAGGTGCTTTTTGAGCAGTTGAAGGGAGAGTATAGTTTGGGAGAACTCATCAGCGAGGCGAAAAGTCAAGGTGTATCACGGAGTAGTGCCATTAGATGGAATAATC
>CAJOCN010000038.1 GCA_905233255.1 Paludibacteraceae bacterium | reverse complement strand
ATCCAACTCGTTATGAACGGGTAAGGTGTCTGCTTTTGTCCAGCCGTAGCGGATACCGGGCATCGCCTCTTGAGGCACCAAGCCGTAGTGATCCATGCAGTAGATCACATCGTAGGCACTACCACCCGGGGCGAAATGCGGCTCGTTATACAGCCGTACGCAGTATGTCGCGCGGTCCATCATCGTCTTGCTCACTACGTACATTTCACTCAGATCAACCTCTTTGCCTTTTATTCGGAGCACCTCGCTCTCTAAAAAACCGAGTGTCGAGAACGCCCAGCAGGTCGAACTGCGATTTTGGTCCTTTACAGGAGTGATACCAACGCTGTCCACCGTCGTGAAATGCCAACCTTCAGTTGTGTCCTTTGCACTCTGTACACTATCACCTTGTACTTTGTCCTGCGCCATCGCGACCATACTCATTGCTGCTACTGCTGCTATAATCCATATTTTTTTCATAACTCTGTAATTAACCAAATTAAAGTCGGGTGCAAAGATACGAAAAATATTTCACATATGCAAGCGCGCACGATCTTTTGTCATAAAAAAGTGCTATTTTCCATAAATTTTAAATTTCTGATTTCAAATCTCAAATATTTTTACTATCTTTGCACTTGAAATAAATTGTGAATTATGAATTATGCGCATCATTACTCGCTCACAGCAGCGGATATGGATACACGCTACCGCATGACGCCAAATGCGGTACTCCTGTATTACCAGGATTGTTGGGCGCGCTATATGGCCTGCTTGAATTTGGCGGCTTTTGATATTATTAAAATCAACCGCCTATGGGTCATCACAGAGTTCAACGCTTGGTTCGAAGAGCAGACAGCTCTCTGGTCGGACGATATAGAGGTGATTGTTTGGAATAGTGAGATTAGCACTCTTCGTCTCTACGCTGAGTTCCGCATTCGTCGTGCAGATGGGGTAGAGGTGGCGCACGGATATGGATGCTGGACATTGTTGGATACAGAGGCGCATCGACTCGCGCCCCTAACACCTATACAGCCACAGTTACCCATCCTGCCTGAACTCACTGCTCCCAACCATAAAAAACGCCGTTTCCCGCAAGATGGTACTCTTCTTCAGCAATACACCCATAGCGTAAACCCTATTAACCTCGATTTCAACGGGCATGTCAATAACCGCACATACCTCTCTATTGCGATGCAGTCGGCGGATGAGGCTTTTATGGATGCGCATGCTATCCGCGCGCTCTCTATCCATTGGCTCAAAGAGACTTTCCGCGGAGATATCCTAACCTGCCGGATCACGGAGACCTCCTCTTCGCCTTCATTCCTCCACACACTCTCCCGTAGCGATGACCAGACGGCGGCGATTGTCTATTCCGAGTGGGCTCCAAGAACCATTCAAAACGATGTCGCTACTCATGCTAAGAGAGACTAACTTGATATATCTGCTCGCCTTTTAATTGTGACTTTTTCAAAAACTTGCACATATTAGAAAAAAGCAGTAAATTTGCAGTCCAAATTGGAAAACACTAATACTAACACTAATACTAACACTAATATCTAAAAACACAAGAGTATGACAGATGTAACCATGTTGATGTACGTCGTTCTGGCGGCATCGGTTTTAGCACTCGGTTTTGCGTACTATTTCTATCGCTCGATGTTGCGGAAAGAAGAAGGTACGGAGCTGATGAAGAAGATCGCCTCGCATGTTCGTAAAGGTGCGATGGCTTATCTTAAACAACAGTACAAGGTCGTAACTATCGTCTTTGTAGTGCTCGCCTTGATTTTTGCGGTAATGGCTTATTTTAATCTGCAGAACGGAATCGTATGGTTCGCTTTCCTGACCGGCGGTTTCTTCTCGGGATTAGCCGGATTCTTCGGTATGAAGACGGCCACATACGCCTCTTCCCGTACGGCTAACGCGGCTCGTCAGAGTCTAAACGCAGGTCTGCAGGTGGCGTTCCGCAGCGGTGCCGTAATGGGGCTAACGGTAGTGGGACTGGCGTTATTGGACATCGCCGGCTGGTTTTTGATTCTCCAGAAAACAGGTCTTCTCTCGCTCGTGGGCGCGGACGCAGACCTTATTACTATTACGACAACCATGTTGACCTTTGGAATGGGAGCCTCCACGCAGGCGCTCTTTGCCCGCGTGGGCGGCGGCATCTACACGAAGGCGGCAGATGTAGGTGCAGACCTTGTTGGTAAGACGGAGTACAATATCCCGGAGGATGATCCGCGCAACCCCGCCACCATCGCCGATAATGTAGGCGATAACGTAGGCGACGTAGCGGGAATGGGTGCCGACCTCTATGAGAGTTATGCGGGTTCGATATTAGCGACGATGGCCTTAGGCGCATCGGCGTTTGCCGGCGCTGCGATAGATGGCCTGCAGATCAAGGCCGTTCTGGCTCCGTCGCTCATCGCGGCGTGCGGTGTACTGCTCTCGATCATCGGTATTTACATGGTCAAGACGAAAGAAGGGGCAGGCATGAAAGAGTTGCTCCGTGCACTCGCCATAGGCACCAATACGGCTGCGATTCTGATTGCAGCTGCGACTTTCGGCATCTTCGCATGGCTGTTCGGCACAGAAACAAGCCAATGGTGGCAAGTGTCTCTCTCGGTCGTAGTAGGTCTGCTCGCCGGTGTGATCATTGGTCAATCTACCGAATATTACACCTCTCAGAGCTACAAGCCGACGCAGAAAGTGAGTGAGAGCAGTCAGACCGGTCCGGCAACCGTGATCATCAGCGGTTTAGGATTGGGAATGCTCTCCACGGCTGTGCCTGTGATTACTGTGGGGGTGGCAATCATCCTGGCGTACCTGTGCGCTAACGGTTTCCACGTAGAGTTCAGCGCGGCTAACCTGAGTATGGGGCTGTACGGCATTGGCATAGCCGCCGTAGGAATGCTCTCAACGCTCGGAATCACTCTCGCTACCGACGCTTACGGTCCGATTGCCGACAACGCAGGCGGAAACGCAGAGATGAGCGGTCTGCCGGCAGAGGTCCGTCAACGTACCGATGCATTGGATGCTCTCGGCAACACCACAGCGGCTACCGGTAAGGGCTTTGCTATCGGTAGTGCAGCGCTAACGGCTCTCGCGCTGCTCGCTTCTTACGTAGAGGAGATCAAGATTGCGCTCATCCGTACGGGCGAGACTTTGCCGAACGGAGTAGAGGCAACAAAGGCCACGTTAGTAGATTTCATGGATGCATATAACGTCAATTTAATGAACCCAATCGTGTTGGTAGGTATTTTCATCGGTTCAATGATGGCGTTCCTGTTCTGCGGACTGACGATGAACGCAGTAGGCCGTGCTGCACAGAAGATGGTAGAGGAGGTAAGACGGCAGTTTCAGACCATCAAAGGTATCTTGGAAGGAAAGGCGGATCCGGACTACGCCCGCTGTGTGGCTATCTCCACCAAGGGCGCGCAACATGAGATGTTACTGCCGTCCATTCTCGCAATCATCGTTCCGATTATCACGGGTCTGGTACTCGGCGTAGCCGGTGTTCTAGGACTGCTGATAGGCGGTTTGGCAACGGGCTTCGTGCTGGCTGTATTCATGGCGAACGCTGGCGGTGCGTGGGATAACGCGAAGAAATACGTCGAGGAAGGTCATTTCGGTGGCAAGGGCTCCGACTGTCATAAAGCTACGGTAGTTGGAGACACCGTAGGTGACCCATTCAAGGATACGTCAGGACCGAGTCTTAACATTCTGATTAAACTGATGTCAATGGTGAGCATCGTGATGGCGGGGTTGACTGTGACCTATCACTTGCTATAATTCCGTAAGAAATCGGATAAATAGATGCGCCAGTTGCGCCAATAATGACCGCCTATCGTCTCTATGTAGCGATGGGCGGTTCCGTTTTTGACCATGCGCTGATGGAATCGTTTGCCGTTATTGTAGAACATGTCACTTTTACCCACATAGATGGAGTAGTACGCCGAGTCTTGTGGTAGTTGCTCTTTATGCACAACGGGTGAGAAGAAACCGACCGCCTCGAAATAGCCGGGCATGGCATTTGCGGTGTTGGCAGCCATGCGCGCGCCGTCCGACATCCCTGCAATCAAGTGCACGGAGGAAACACGATAGGTGGTGTCCACGTGTTGAATGAGTTCAACGAGGCCTCTCTCTATCTCGTGGTCATGGCAGAGCCGCGGGTAGTTGAAAACATTATTCCAGAGGGTGTGGTGGCTTGGACGGTCCTCGTGTACACCTATATTGACATCCGGCATGATGAGTATCATAGGTTCGCAGAGGCCTTCTGCGACGAGGTTCTCTAATATATTGATGGCTCTTCCCCTTTCACTCCAAGAGCCCTCATATCCGTTGATTCCATGGATGAGGTAAAGAACGGGGTATTTGTGGTCAATGTTGAGTTCGTAGCCGAAGGGAAGGTATATATTGACGCGTCGCCGGATCCTCTCGCCGGTACTGAGCCATGTAGTATGAATGACCTGTCCTGTCCGCTCCGGAGTCCTGTACAGATCAGCACGTTCAGAACCTCCTACGTTGACCACCGACCATTTATGCATCTTCTGCCAGGCGGTATCGGGATTGAAGGGATCGGGTTTGCGTTTTCCGTTAACGCGGAAACAATAGGTGTACATCTCCGGCGAGATAGGGCGGGTGGTAGCATGGAAACAACCATCGCTCAGTTTCTTCATCTTGATGCGTTTGGAGTGGTCGGTGTACCATGTGCTATCCTCGTCGGCATAGAGAAAATCAGCCTGCACACTGACACGCTTGGCGGCGCCGCAGTAACAGAAAGTAATCGTACTATCCTCGTTGACCACCATCGTAGGGTAATCGCTAGAGAAGTCAATCGGCTCCTCCGAATGCGCTAAAGGTGCACACAAAAAAAATACAACCAGTAGGTATAAATGTTTATTCATCCTCTTTTAATCCTCAAAAACTAAACGAATATTATCACACCACACAACATTTCTAGGGCAGCCGGTGAAGGCTTTCATACTCCCTGCTCCAATTAGAATGACAATGTGGGTTGGCTCCATATCCGGACGGAATGCTTTTTCCTCCACGGATACCATCTTTCCATGGGTATTACGAGCTTTGATAGGGTGATCTGTAATAGCCCCGAATGGCGCATAATGAATAGGTACGCGATGATCATTAACCCACGAAGCGGTGGAGTGGCTGATCATTTCGTGCGCCGTACCGACGCGGTAGGCATATATATGTCCGTCCTGCTCCCATCGGTGCTGCAAGAGCACCGTTATTTGTCCTTTGTCATGTCCGGGCACATTCTTGACGCGCGTACCGGCATCGGCAAAGACAGCTTGCCCGTTCGGCTGTATATAGGCTTTGTAATCAAGCATGAGTGCTTTAGGACGACCCTTGAAAGGAATTCCCATATCAATGCCAGATACAGGGTCGGCGCCCTGCTTGAGTCCCACGGGATCAACGAGTCTACCGGTATAGACAGAGCCGGCAGCTAGCGCTTTGAGGTCGATGCCGACGGCAGTGATGACCTCTAGTACATTCTCCATGCGGCAACACCACCCCTCACCGCGTCTCTCAGGACTGACTGAGAGGGAAACTTTCTCAATACCTACGGCGCGTGCATGCGCATTTGAACTTCCCCAAGGCGATTCAGGCGATGGAGTAAAGGGTTTATTGGACCGGATGGTATCGGTTGGACCAATCATATATAGAGCCTTTGTTTTACCACCGATGAGGGCAGATTCTTTGATATACCGTACTGTCCACGACTCGAAATCACCGTACGGCACTGGTTCAATCCGCTCTTTGGCTTGTGCGTTAAAGGCGGAGAAGAACAGTAAAAAGGCTATAATCTTATTCTTTACGTGTTGCTTTTTCATTGTCTTCAATCTCTTCTTTTAGCATATCTTCAAACTGAGTCACCGAGTTCTTCAAGCTATACCGTTTTGCGGACTGATAATAGAGCTCCTCCATATATTTTCGCTCGTTGGGATGGTCAAGCCAGTAATCCCACGCTCTGGCTAGATCTTTCGGATTCCCCGGCATGAAGAGGCTTCGTCCATCAAGTGCGAACTGCGGAGTTGCACTCGCAGAACTGTTTGCAATGACCGGTACCAGACCTGTTGCAAAAGCCTCAATACAGGAGATAGCCTCGCTTTCCATATCGGAGGCATGCACATAGACATCCACTTGACCTAAAAGATCGATCAATTCATTTTTACCCAGATAGACGAACATTGGCTCATGTTTCAGGGATTTGCCCATCTCAATATACTTGTCTTTCTCCGGTCCATTACCTGCAAATACAAGCTGTATATCATCCGCATATTTACTATATTGCACGGCGTTAATAATAACGTCTTGACGTTTCTCTTGGCTTAGACGACCAACCATCATTATCACTTTCTTTCCCTCAAACTCCGGTCGCTTAGCCGGTTTGCCATGGTCTATATAACTTTTTCCTGCAACGAGGAAATCATCCTGAATACCATTGCTAATAACATGCATCTTAGCCGTATAACCGCGCTCGATAACCATCTTGGCCATGAACTGCGAGGGGCAATGCACGTGCCTAAAACCGTTATACATATTCGATCGGAACTGCATGTAAAAGAGTTCGTTCACCCAACCCACTTTGCCTAAATAGACGGAGGAGGTCATATTCTCCGGCTGTATATGAAAGGCACCAGTACAGGGCTTTCCGATGCGCTTGGCGTACCGTTGCGCCGTTGTCTCCAGTGCAAAGGGTAGGAAACAATGTACTATATCAGACCAATCAACGGCTTTACGGATGATATTGAGTGCTTTATCACCCCAGAATTTAGCGAAGTTGAAATCATGTTTGTCCATCAACGGCTGGAAAAAAGGCATGTGAAAATCAGGCACGTTAAATCGGTGCTCACCCGGTTCTCCCGTTGTTAGGATCATCACTTCATGACCACGGCTACGTAACTCCGCTGCAAATCGCTGGGCGGATATGCTTGTTCCGTTGTTGCTCGTGTCGTACGTGTCGATGACAAAAAGAATCTTCATGATATATTCCTAATTTAAAGTGTTAATTACATGGAACCAACGGCCAAGCAGACAAGGCCTGTAAGGATGCCTAGCATGCATAGGACTTTCTTCCACGGGTCTTTCTCGCGTAGAAAAAGGAGTCCATACCCGAATCCAATTACTGTTCCGCCCCTACGGATGGTAGAAACAACCGCAATCATCGACTCGGGATCCTGAAGCGCCAGCATATAAACATTATCGCTGATAACGAGGAAAATCGAGATGAGCGGTATGGCAATGAGTGCCCCCAAATCGCTACCTGCACGGAGAGCAGGGCGGGTATGGTGGCGGAGATGGTGAATATAACAGAAAACAACCATCATCACAGCCTGGTAAAGTGTATAATAGACCTGTACGGCGTTGTGGTCGTAGAGGCGCATAATATATTTGTCGTACAAGCCTGAGCAAGCGCCGATGAGGATTGCCAACGCTAAAGCTACATAGTACCTCGTATCCGGAGCATGCAGGAGTTCTTTACCATGCCCGGCAGGGTGGTTAAAGAAGGAGAAGACGAAGATAGTGCCGATGGCCATAATAACACCTATCCATTGCCAACTATTAAGCCTCTCTCCGAAGATTATTAGCGCACCAATGAGAGTCCACATCGGTCTTGTAGCCTGCCATGGAGAGACGATTGAGATAGGTAAGTGCTTGAGCGCTACGTAGGCGCAGATCCACGAACTGAGGACAATAGCTGATTTGAGAATCGTCAGCAAGTGACCTCGCAGATCGAGGGTCGGCACATAGAACAAAGTGCCGCTCATCAATTCCGGCATAATGCGCGAGAGCAGCAACGGAATAACCAAGATACCCGATGAAATCAGGATACTTGCGGTCAATACATCCACGACGGAATTGTCGCGGAGGGCTACTTTCTTGCTGATATCATAGAAGCCCAGACACAGCGCTGAAATAAATGCAAGAACTACCCACATTACTTATACAAGAATCGTTTGATAGAGCGTTTCGGCGTGTGTTCAAAGGGTTTGTCCTGTACTTCGATGTTGGATACCTTGCTATACGAAGGAATAAGGTGATTGAGTTTCTCAAGATTAGCTTTCATTAGCGCCTGAATCTCCTCAATTGTCATCCGTTTTGTTAAAGTTTCATCGGGGAAAACAAGCGCAACCAACTTACCCTCACGCTCCACAATGAGCGATTCGCCTACTGCTTCTTGGTTATTGAGTTTATCTTCTATCTCTTCGGGATAAATATTCTGTCCGGAAGCGCCGAGGAACATAGTCTTACAGCGCCCCTTGATATATATATTGTTCTTCTTGTCTAGTCGTCCGAGGTCGCCGGTACGAAGCCATCCGTCTTCGGTAAATGCAGCCTTAGTCGCCTCCTCGTTCTTGTAATAACCCATCATTACATTTTCGCCCTTGACGAGAATCTCACCTATGCCGGCTTCGTTGGGGGTATCAATCTTGACTTCCATGTTCGTCACCGGCACACCCCCCGTACGGGCTTTGAAGTACTTAGGCGGATTACCACCAATCAGCGGGCCGCATTCCGTCATACCATAACCGATGGATAACGGGAAATGGATGTCCATTAGGCATTTCTCCACTATCGGGTTCATAGCAGCGCCACCACAGATGAAGTAGCGGAGTCTGCCGCCGAAAGCGTTTCTCAGACCGCTTCGGACGCGTTTCTTGAGCAGATCACCTATACCCGGCACGTGCCAGAAGGTACGGATCGCCCATTTACTAAGCGTCGGGTCCAAGTTCTTTTTGTAAATCTTCTCAATCACCAGTGGCACCGTCACTACGAGGTATGGCTGCACATCCTTCAGCGCCTTGAGGAGGATGGAAGGAGTAGGGGATTTGGTGAGGAAATAGATATGTGTGCCGGAACTAAGTGGGTATAGCAATTCGCAAATCTGGCCGAACATGTGCGCTAACGGGAGCATGGACACTAAGCGTTGACCAGGATCCACCGGCAGCATTTTCATGCCGACCTCCACGTTATTTGATAGCGACCGGCCATTGAGCATCACACCCTTTGGACTGCCAGTGGAACCAGAGGTGTAATTGATTAGACAGAGTTTGTCGGGATTGGCGGTGAAACGAATATCCTCCGGCTCAATGCCCTGCGGATATTTGGCTTTGAACGTTTTGTCGATCTCTTCCCTAGCAGGAACTGATTGTCCCTTCTTCACATAAAGCGGTCGCCAGTCCTCCAGCGATAGTACAGTCTTCAGCTTAGAAGGCATGGGTTGGTTCTGTAGTTCCTTCCATACATACGGACCTACAAACAATAACTCGCTATCCGAGTGGTCTAATAGATGGGCGATATCCTCTGCCGTGAAATCCTGCAGGATCGAGACACACACACCCTCATAAGCAGCAATGGCAAGGTATGCAACCGCCCAATTCGCGCAGTTACGCCCCGCTAACGCAATCTTGTCGCCCGTGCAGCCGTAACATCTCGATTGCTAACTCCCCAAAGGTGTACTCATGAGACTCGTTGTAATCGGTCAAAGCAGCGTCATTCCATTGATGCGCCATGACATTGGTCAGATAGTCTAAGTAGTGCTTAATCATACGCTATCAAATTATCTTACTCCGGTACAATTCCGGTTTGCGCTGCAAAATTACTAATTTTTTTTCACATACGCAAATAATTTTGCATATTTCCTGCGATGTTATATAAAAAAACAAGTGCGTGGCTTCCCAGCTACGCACAAGCTTCGCTCCCGAAGGAGCCTATACTTACTCACTATATAGTTACTTGTACAAGTAACGTTTGATAGACCGTTTCGGCGTCTTCTCGAACTCCGAAGCGACTAATTCAATGCTGCTAATCTGGCTGTATGCAGGCAGATCCTTGTTGGCTGCAACGCGGTTCTCCTCCATCTGTTGGGTGAGAGATTTGTTACCCAGAAGTTTCTTGCCGTCCGCAGAGGTATCGGGGTAAACAAGAGCAACCAGTTTATGATCTCTATCCACTACAATCGACTCAACTACGCAGGGCTGGGAGTTCAATTTGTCCTCCAGCTCCTCAGGGTAGATATTTTGTCCTGACGGACCAAGGATCATGTTCTTGGAACGACCATGAATGAAGATGTTTCCGTCCTTGTCCAGAACACCCAGATCGCCGGTACGCATCCAACCATCCTCGGTGAAGACGGCCTTGGTAGCCTCCTCGTTTTTGTAATAACCTTTCATGACGTTGATTCCCTTTACCTGAATCTCGCCATCCTTGTGGATCGGATCCTCGCTGTCGATACGTACGCGGCATTGCGGCAGGTCTTTACCGCATGAGTGGAATTTATATGCCCACCAATCCTCGTAACTGATAAGCGGAGCGCACTCCGTCATGCCATATCCTACGCAGTACTGGAACTTTATATCATGCAGCACTTGCTCTACTTCGCCGTTCAGCGCGGCGCCACCGATAATCAGGTAACGCAAGCGACCTCCGAATGTCTTATCCAGACCCTCTTTGACCTTGCCGCGGATGAGGCGGTTGATACCCGGAGTCTTCCAGAGCACTTTCATCATCGGGCTGCTGATCTTCGGCAGGACACCCTTCTTGATGATCTTCTCTACTACCAGAGGTACGGTCAGAATCATGAACGGCTTGACTTGAGCAAAGGCTTTCATCAGTACCGTCGGGGTCGGTGCCTGTGTGAGGAAATAGGTTTCTGCACCCTCACATACCTGATACAGGAACTCGAACATCAGTCCGAACATATGCGCGATTGGCAGCATCGAGAGTACGGTATCGCCCGGTTTGTGAGGAATACGCTTTGCTGCGAATTCCACGTTGCCGCTCAGGTTGAGGTGGGTCAGCATGACGCCCTTCGGATTGCCGGTGGAACCGGAGGTATAGTTGATTACCGCCAGATCGTCTTCATTATCGGTCGGGTAGTGTACATCGCTTAGTTTTACGCCCTCGGGGAACGCTTTTTTGAACGCCTCGTCAGCCCCCTCGTATGCTTTGCGGAACTTATCATCTGCATCAACAATCGTCATATCATCCATGAAGATGGTAGCCTTGAGCCCCTTCATCTCATTGGTGTCGATTTTTTTCTTCACGTTCGGACCAACATAGAGGAGCACTGCCTCAGAGTGATTGACCAGACTGTGGATTCCTTCTCCGGTGAAATCGGGAAGAATACTTACTACTACTGCTTTGTAACTCTCAACTGCTAGAAAGAGCAGACCCCAGTTGGCGCAGTTACGTCCGCAGAGCGCGATCTTGTCGCCCTCCTTGATACCGCACTCGCGCCAAGTAACATGCAGTTTCTCAATCTCAGATGCCAGCTCCGCATAGGTATATCTGTTCTCGCCGTCAAGGTCTGCCAATGCCAGATTCTCCCAACGACGATTCATTGTGTCTTGTAAATAAGAAAGATAATGTTTGGTTGCCATAAACTTGCTAATTTATTTATGCTGTTTTTGAAATCCGATGCAAAGGTACTACTTTATTTCTGAACATCCGTTCGAAAAATACATTTTTTTTCATTTTTTTAGCAAATTATGCAATTCTGTATATGTTTTCCGTAATAATGAAAAGTCCATTTGAGTTTGTCCCAGCCCCGGATCATAGGTGTTTTTGACATGTAAAAACATCATCGCAACTTGTTCCCTGTCTATGTCACGGCGGATCAATTCTGCTCGCTGGTCATTATAAATGGCTTTGCGCCAGAGTTCCAGTTCCTTGAGCGCCAGACGTTGGGCTTTCCGATGAAGGGCAGGGAATTTGGAATAGGCGGAGAACATGAGTCCGTTTACGTTGGAGGTATTGATGGCTTTGTTGTCGAAAGTCAGCAGAACTTCTTCCAGAGAGTGCAGATATTCCTCGATGGAATCGACCATTTTGTCTATTCCCGCGCCCTCGGGTACACTATTTAACGCGCGTTGCTTGGGTTCGATGAAATATCTCTCCATGCATTTGAGGAAGAGTTCGTCCTGATCCTTGAAGTAATAATAGATTGTGCCGCGCCCTATATCCAAGGCGATTTGCAGATCGGTGATGCTCACGTTCTGGTAACCTTTGGTGGCATATAGCTCCATGGCCTTCCGGATGATATATTCCTTACGATCCTTCATAGTTTTCCAGTGCATCGCTCATGATTTGTTTACCTTCAGCGATAATCTCTTCGGCTCTATCAAAATCAAAAGTATTGTACGCGTACTGACGCATGATGGCGTGTACGTCGGGCGGTGTGAGTTGGCATTCCAGGATCGTATTGCGCTGGATCTGCATGTCACTCATGCGGTCTAAAATGCCGATGAAATTGGCGCGATCCATAGGTTTGGAGTCCTTGCCGCTGATGTCCATGGCAACGAGTATGTCGCCCGCCATGCGTCGTACTATGTGGAGGGGCAGAGGGTTGAGGATGCCGCCGTCAATGAGCAGTTTGTCGCCCATCTTTACGGGCTCGAAGAAAAGCGGGATACTAATCGATGCGCGTACGGCTTGGAACAGACTGCCTGTCCGGAAAATCACCTCCTCGGTATGGCTCATGTCGGAGGCAACGATGGCGCATGGGATGTCCAGTTCCTCCATAGGGCGGTCCGGCACTACTTTCTCCAGTTCTTTAATGATCCGCTGTCCCTTGACGAGTGAGTTACTGCTCAGCAGGTTGATATCCATCATACGGAGGATCAACTGCTTGTCCACACGTAAGAACCATTCCTTGGCTTCCTTGAGTTGTCCGGCGGCGTACATACCGGCTATGATAGCGCCCATGGAACAACCGGCTATACTCGTGATCGTATAGCCGCGCTCCTCCAGCGCTTCTATGGCTCCGATGTGGGCGAGTCCTCGCGCACCTCCTGAACCCAAGACCAATGCCACATTCTTACTCATACACTGTACACCTCACACCTTACACCATCTTGGCGGGAACGAGTTTCTCGCGGATGCGAATATAGATTGTCTCGCCTTTCTTGGCGTACGGTGTCTCTACGTAACCCATACCGATGCCGACTTTCGTGTTCGGAAGCATGATACCGGAGGTTACATTACCTATCTTTTTGCCGTTTTCATCGCATATTTCGTAGCCATTACGCGGAATAGCGCGCTCCAGACATTCAAAATGTACGAGTTTGCGTTTTATGCCCTCGGCTTTCTGCGCCTTGAGGTAATCGCGGTCAATGAAATCTTTGGCATCGAGTTTGGTGATCCATCCCAGTCCTGCTTCTAACGGAGAGGTAGTGTCGTCGATATCATGACCATAGAGACAGAACCATTTCTCCAAACGCAGACTGTCGCGTGCACCCAGACCGATTGGGGCTAACCCGAACGGTTTACCAACCTCAAAGAGGGCGTTCCATATCTCCAGACCGCGCTCGGCAGGGAAATAGAGTTCGAATCCACCGGCTCCGGTATAGCCAGTATTACTGAGGATGACGCCCGGCACGCCGGCAAAACTCCACTCACGGAAGGCGTAGTAGTCAATAGACTTGAGGTCGGCGTCGGTCAGCAGTTGCAGCATCTCGGTTGCTTTCGGACCTTGTACGGCTAACTGACCATAACGCGCACTCGCGTTCTCTAACTTCACTTCCGCCCACTCGGGGTGCTCGTCGTGAATTTTATTCACCCATGCCCAGTCTTTGTCAATGTTACCGGCATTAACAACCATAAGGTATTTGGTGGTGGAGTATTTATAGATAATCAAGTCATCCACGATACCGCCTTTGCCGTTCGGCATGCAGGTGTACTGCGCCTTACCGGCAGGAATTACGGACAGATCATTGGTGGTAATGTACTGCAGGAAATCCAGGGCTTTCTCGCCTTTTACCCAGAACTCGCCCATGTGGCTCACATCGAACACACCTACGCCCTCACGAACGATCATGTGCTCTTGATTGATACCGGTAGGGTACTGGATAGGCATGTTAAAGCCTGCGAATTCTGCCATCTTGGCGCCGAGCGCGATATGCACGTCGGTAAACGGTGTTGTTTTTAACATAGTATAGTTGATGTTTTTTCGTTTTTCGTTTTTTCGGTATATCGATATGTCGATATATCGGAATATCGGTTTATTTCACCCTTTTAACAATTTCCAGAATAACCTGACACGCTTTTTCCATCGATGGAATCGGTAGATATTCATAGCGGCTATGGAAATTCTCGCCGCCGGCAAAGATATTCGGGCAGGGCAGTCCCTCGAAACTCAGTCTCGCGCCGTCCGTGCCGCCGCGAATAGGTTTGACTACAGGCGTCACTCCTGCCGATTTCATCGCCTCTTCCGCCAGGTCGATGATGTGCATTACCGGCTCGATCTTCTCGCGCATGTTGTAATACTGATCGCGTATCTCGATCTCCGCAGTGCCATCGCCGTATTCGGTGTTAATCTTGCGCACCAGGTGCTCCAACTCCCGCTTGCGGTATTCGAACTGCGTGCGGTCGTGATCACGGATGATATAACTGAGTGTCGTCTCCTCTACGGTGCCGTTCATGCCGATGAGATGGTAGAAACCTTCATATCCCTGAGTGTGCTCCGGCGTTTGGAAACGCGGTAGCATCACCGCTATCTGGTAGGCGATACGCATAGAGTTGCGCATCTTGTGGTACGCAGTGCCCGGGTGTACGTTGAGTCCGTGCACCTTGATCTTGCATGCCGCGGCATTGAAGTTCTCGTATTCCAATTCACCCACTGCACCACCGTCCATCGTATAGGCGAACTCGGCACCGAATTTCTTGACATCGAAGTGATCAGCACCGCAGCCTATCTCTTCATCTGGCGTGAAGCCGATACGGATCTTGCCGTGTTTAATCTCCGGATGCTGTATCAGATACTCCATGGCGGTCACTATCTCCGCGATACCGGCTTTATCATCCGCGCCCAGCAGCGTAGTTGTGTCCGTTACGATGACATCTTGGCCGGCATAACGCGGGTCGATGTAGTCACGCTCCTCGGCTTTGACGATAGAGGCCTTTACGTTCCGTCCGCTTGCATCGGGCGAAGTGTCCATGTGAGCGATGAAACCGATCACCGGGATACTTTCGCCACTCACCTTTCGCCCTTCGCCATTAGCTTCCAGCGTAGCCATGATATATCCGTTGGAATCGAGCGAAACTTCGGTCAGACCGATCTCTTTCAGCTCTTGCGCCAGATACCGGGCAAACTCCATCTGCCCGGGGGTAGAGGGAGTCATACCGGTGTTCTCATCGCTCGTTGTGCAGAACGACACGTATTTCAGGAAACGATCAACGATATTCATTTGTAATTAGAAATTTGTAATTCGTAATTACTTTCCGCCAAACGCGCCTAACAATGTGCTTAATGCTCCGGCATATTGAGCGGCGGTATTTGCGTACGTAGCAGCCTGGGAAGCAGTGCTTTGAGCTTGTGTGGCTGCGGTTTGAACGGCTTGAGTGGTTTGGCTTTGTGCGTTCTTCAGTGTCTCACTGTTTTTCACCATATCAACAAGGCTGTTGGTGACTGTCTGTACATTATTCTGGGTCACCAAGCCGAGCGATGATGCAATCATGCCTTTGCCGAACTCCGTGAGGTAAGTCTTGTTCTTGAAATTGTCCTTCAGCCCCTCGCAGTTGGCTACCAGTGTCATGGTGTTCATAATGTTCTGCAGGTTCTTGTAGTCGTACTTGCCATCTACCTTGTACTGCGCATAGAGTGCCTGCAGGGCGTTGCCTGCTCCCTGACCTGCTACCAGAGCGGCATTGGAAGCCGTGTTGGAAGTGGTCGTAGTTGCCGTAGTTGCCGGAGTAGTTGCGGTAGTGTTGTTCGTTGTACTGTTCTTCATAAATCCGCAACCTGCCATCATCAGCACAGCTGCCATCAAAATTACTTTTTTCATAATATCTAAATTTTAAATCTACAAATCTACAAATCTACACCACGATATTCATCCTATGAAAATCGTTTTGTGCAAATGCGAGGATATTGTCGCATACGTTTTCACACATTGCAATCCTTCCTTCCCATGTGCCGGTGCCGGTATGTGGTGAGAGAACCACGTTCGGGAGTTTCAATAGTTCCGATGAAATCGCGGGTTCAAACTCATATACGTCCAATGCCGCGCCGGCAATGATACCGCTCTTGAGTGCCTCGACAAGTGCTTCTTCGTGTACGTGCGCGCCACGCGCAGTATTAATAAGGTATGCACTGCGTTTCATCATCCCGAACTCCGGTTTGCCAATCAAATGGTGCACCTCCGGTGTATAGGGTAGATTAAGCGATACATAGTCGCTGTCCTGCAATAATGTCTGGAAATCTACGTACTCTGCGTGGTATTCCTGCTCGGTCTCCTCGGACAGCCGGTGCCTATTGTGATATATCACCCGCATACCGCTTGCCAAAGCTCGCCGTGCGAGCGCTTGACCGATTCGTCCCATGCCGATGATACCGAGCGTTTTACCGTATAACGAGTGACTCAGGTTGCGCATTACTCCGAACTGTGCTTCGCCCGCCCGTACTAAACGGTCGAATTCGCTCACCCTCCGTGCAATATCGATCATCAGTGCAAAAGCCAACTCAGCCGTCGGCTCAATCACCGGCTGCGGAGTGTTCGTCACGCGGATTCCACGTTCCTTACATGCTTCTAAATCAATGTTATTGTAGCCTGCACCAAAATTAGCAATCAGCCGTAACCGGGGCATCGCTTCTATCAACTCGCGCGGCACACGATAGTCAAACGTGCTCACCAAAATCTCGGCCTCTTCTAACGGAGCATAGAGTTCGTGGTCCGCCAGTTTGCGGAATCCTTCTCGCGGCAATTCTGTTGTAAATGCAATCTTCATATTAAATCGGGTACAAAGGTACAACAAAAAATCGACATATGCAAGTGCATATGAAGAAAAATCTTTTTTTAGCAAGTTTTTTCTTCTTTTTCTTGCACATATCAAAAAATTCTCGTACCTTTGCAGACAGAAATGGCGGAAGATAAGAAACATATAGGGCAATTGTTTGACCGGATAGCCGGTACGTACGATGGTCTGAATCATTTGTTGTCGGTGAATATAGACCGCAGATGGCGGCGTAAAACCGTCCGGGAAATGCCGGTAGTGGAGCATGTGCTGGATGTCGCAATAGGTACAGGCGATTTGGCGATAGAGATCCTTCGGCAAGGTAAGGCACAACACGTCACTGGCATTGATCTCTCCGAAGGGATGATGGACCTTGGAAGACGGAAGGTTGAACGATTACAGCTGAAGGAAGTGGAGTTTGTTTATGGGAATGCGCAGGCTATGCCGTTTAAGGATGAGACCTTTGATAGTGTGTCATGCGCCTTCGGATGCCGCAATTTCCAGAACCTGGATGAGGGGCTGCGGGAGATGTACCGCGTGCTCAAGAAAGGCGGACAAGTGACAATATTAGAGTTTTCATACCCCAAAAACAAACTAATCCGGGTTGCCTATGACTTCTATTTTAGTCATATGTTGCCGTTTATCGGACGGATTGTTAGCCGCGACAAAACGGCCTATACGTATCTCAACAAGAGCGTGAAAGGCTTTGTATGGGGCGAGGGCTTTGTCCAACACCTCAGGGATTCAGGCTTCAAAGACGAGCATTTTGAACCCCTTACTTTCGGGATAGCCACCCTGTACACGGCACGGAAATGATGAATCGAAATTGTAATTATAATTATATGGTAAAACACATTATCTTATGGCGACTGCGCTCGGAGTTGAGCGCGGCTGAAAAACGTGAGAAAGCCGAGGCAATCAAGAAAGGACTGGAGGGACTGCAGGGCCAAGTGCCCGGGTTGGTGTCTATCCATGTGCAGATAGACGGTCGTTTGGATACAAGCAACGCCGATATCATGCTCGATAGTACGCTTGAGAGTTATGAGGCGCTCAAAGGATACGCCGTTCACCCGGCACATGTAGCTGTGGCAGATGGCATTGTGCGTCCCAATACCGAACTAAGGACGTGTATGGATTTCGAGATTTAGGATTTCAAGTTTATGAGAAGGATTATTATGATGGCTGCAGCGGTGCTCGTTGCGGTAATGGCATACGCGCGTCCTCAGACCCGCGAGGTAGTGAGAGACACTATCTGTAACGCTCCGATAGAGGAGATGGTACGGGTAGCTGAGAAATTCTGCTATCAGTTTCAGGCCTGCCCCGACTCGCTCTTCAGTTGGGCTTATTTAGGTACCGGCGAACTGGAGGTGGCGGAGAGTAAAAATAAAGAGAGTAGGGATGCCATCCAGCTTCGCTACAAAGAACGAGTCTATGACGAGAAGCAGAAGACTGGAGATGTTGCCATCGACATATATGTTTTAGGTGTACGGTGGTGGAAGGATCAGCATCTGGGTACTAAATATACAAAAGAAGTACCAACTAAGGGGCAGTATCCTGTTACCTCTCACATGGTAGCAACTTATAGCGGTTCTATTTTAGAAGGTGGAAACTTTGTGATGCGGATGGAACCCGTATCGCCCACAAGCACGCGTGTACATTATGAATTTACGCTCACGTTTGGAAAAGTACTGTCCGCTTTCATTTCGGATAAAACATGGCGAAACGCCGTCGAGTGGCGGTTGAGCATGATTCTGGATAATCTGGTAGAATACGCAGAGACCGGTACCGTAGCCCCGAAGAAGGTTGGTCCTGAGAAATAAGGATTACCTGCGTCTGCGGTTGCCATAGTTATTGATCACACGGCAGTACTCGCAGTTAGACCATCTATAAGTAACGGTAATACCGACCTGAAACCATCCGTCGTTCCAGTGGATGTGCTTGTTTCCGTTCTTATCTACCCACGTACCGAAGGAACTGCCTAAAGCGGTTCCTTCGCTGTTTTGTCTGGGATCGAGCGGCCATGCGTCCAAATTCATGTACTGGGTATCAATTATACCCTCATCCACGGCTATCTCTGCAGACATGAGCCATGAGTCCGTCAGCCTCCAACTATAACCGATACCTAACTGTACCATCGGCAGGATACCGAATGTCTTCCCGCGCAGGAGCGTGCGTTCCTTTTCATTGCCAACGCGCTTGTAGTACCAAAATTGGTAATCGGTGATGATGCTGGCGGTTACAGCAAGGCCGCCGTAAATATAGAATCCTGCGTTTGAGAACGGATAATACTGTACACCCACTGCCGGCTGTACAATCACCGAGTTAAACCGGCGATAGTCGTCACGTGGTTCGGGTAGGGCTTTGAACTTAGTTTCATTATTAGCTCTCAAGGTACCTCCCATAAGCCCGAAACGGATATTACAATGGTTTCCGGCTGGCATTTGGTACGAGAACTGGAATCCGCCGCTCACACTCAAATTATTGACATTGAATCCGCCATGCATCGATAATCCCTCGTTATCTATATCTCCGAAATAGTACATTCCACTCACATTCAGACTCACACCGTGGGTGACGAAATAATTCCGCGTGGTATAAAGACCGGTACGGGAATTAGTCTGATGTCTCCATACAAGGCGTTTAGGCTGTGAGGCCGCGGGAGCCAATGATGGCAGCGTGATAAGCGTCAAAACCAATAATATAGTATGAGAAAGATGACTTTTCATGTGGCATTAATTCAAAATCGAGCGCAAAGTTACAATAAAAAAACGACATATGCAATAGTTTCGAAATATTTTATAATAAAAAAAGAAAAAAGAAACACAAAATTCCGATTGTATTTGTAACAAAAAGGAACCCCGCAAGGTTCCTTTTCTGTAGTGCTACCCGGACTCGAAAAATCAGCTTGCTGATTAATCGTGCCCCTTTTGGGGGCTAAGAACCCCCGGTTACGATCCGGCTGTAGCACAAAAAAGAACGCCAACGCGTTCTTTTTTCTGTAGTGCTACCCGGACTCGAACCGGGGTTTACGGCGTGAGAGGCCGTTGTCCTAGGCCACTAGACGATAGCACCGAGGTAATTTTAACTCTCTTTCTCGAAAGCGGGTGCAAAAGTACTGCTTTTTTTTGACATGTGCAAATATTTTCGAAAAAAAATGCATTTTTAGGGTCATTTTTTTGCATATATGCGGAAAAAGTAGTAATTTTGCACCGAAAATGCGCCAAAAATGAAAAAGAAAAGTGGTTTTTGGATATTGCTGATTGCAGCTGCTATGTTGGAAGGCATCGCATGCGTTCAGTATTTTTATAGTCGTGCTGCGATCAAGCACGTGGCTGAATCGCGCGCGATCACGGAACTAAGGAGTGCGGAGCTGGAGATCAATGTGGTGACGGCTAAGATGGAGTCGGCGGCTAAGATGCTGGCGATGATGGTTGAGCATAGTCTGGATAACCCGGACGCTGTGCCGGCATGTACGCACATGTTGCTGATGACGCTCGATGATGTTGAGAGCGCCGGAGTGGCGTTCACACCTAATTATTACCCGTCGAAGGGCCGATGGTATGAGCCCTGTAGCAGCCGGGTGGGGAAAGATAGCATCTACACGAGGCAGATAGGTAGTGCTGAGCATGATTACCTGACCTACGAGTGGTTCAATAACGGATTGATGATAGACAGCGTATGGTGGTGCGAACCATATATGGATGATGCGGGTGCAGAGGCGATGGTGGTTAGCTGTTCCTATCCGGTGAGAGACAAAGAGGGAAGGGTCATCGCGGTGGCATGCGTAGATTTGTCGCTCGGCTATTTGAGTCGTGTGTCCGAATACCTGCAGGTTTATAAGGACAGTTATTACTCTATACGCTCGTCCACGGGTGTGGATATTGTTGCGCAGCCGGATACGACTCCCGGACGCAAGTACCTCGTTTTTGACGAAGAGATTGACGCTACAGGATGGCATATTTCCATTATTATTCCGGAAGATATTCTTTATGCAGATTTGAACCGCGTAGGATTGATCATTACCATATTGATGCTCTTAGGCTTGGCATTACTGGTCTTCATCCTCTATCGAAGCGGCAGGGATATTCAAAATCTAATTACAGTCAGCAGTCAGAAAGAGCGTATGATGAACGAACTGGAAATCGCTCAGACTATCCAGAAAGCTATGCTGCCGAAAGTATTCCCGCCGTTTGCGGATCGCCCGGATCTGAATGTCTATGGTATGGTGCGTCCCGCCAAGGAGATAGGCGGTGACCTCTACGATTTCTATGTGCGGCACGATAAACTCTTCTTCTGCGTAGGTGATGTGAGTGGAAAGGGTGTGCCTGCTTCATTAGTGATGGCTACTATCCGTTCGCTCTTCCGGTCCACTACAGCGCATGAAGAGCACGCCCATCTGATTGTTCAGCAGATGAACGACACGCTCTCCGAGCAGAACGACCAGAATATGTTTGTCACCTTCTTTGTCGGAGTGCTGAACCTCAAGAGCGGTAAGTTGAGTTATTGTAACGCCGGTCATAACGCTCCAGTCCTTATTAATAACGCGCACGCGACGTGTAAGGAGATAGAGGTGAAACCGAATCTGCCGGTAGGAATCATGGTGGGATTTGAGTTTGATGAGCAGGAGGTGCAACTCGCTTTCGGCGACACCATCTTCCTCTATACGGATGGTTTGACGGAGGCGGAGAACAAGACACATGAGCAGTTCGGCGAGACGCGTATGATGAGCACCTTGAACCATCTGGTGGCGCTCCGTCCGCGGCAGATAGTGGATCGCATGGATAGCGAGATCGCTTCTTTCGTAGGTGACGCGCAGCAGAGTGACGACCTCACGATGATGGCTATCCGGTATCAGATTCCGGCTATCGTCATGCGCAATGACATCCAGCAGATACCGACTCTGGCGGAATGGGTAGAAAGCCTGCAGGTACCTACCGAACTGAATATGCCGATCAATCTGGCGCTTGAGGAGGCGGTAAGCAACGTGATGCTCTATGCATACCCGGGGCAGAATGATGGAAAAGTCTTCGTGGAATTTGTGCGAACGCGTGATGAACAGGGAGAAAAACTGGTCTTCACTATCTCTGACAGCGGAGTGCCGTTTGATCCTACGCAGAAACCCGAGGCGGATATCACGCTCTCTGCGGAGGAACGCGCTATTGGCGGACTCGGCATACATCTGGTACGCCAACTGATGGACGAGATTACCTACGAGCGAATCGAGGATAGGAATATTTTGACGCTGGTCAAGAAATTGTAAATTGTGCATTGTAAATTGTAAATTGAATATTGGTATATGGAAACAACAATTCAAACATCCGGAAATCAAATTATCGCTTCTTTTAGCGGTCGATTGGATACGGCTGCTGCTATCCCGACGGCGGAGGCTGTCAAACCTCTGCTGGAGGCGGAGAACAGCGAGATTATCTTGGACTGCACCGATCTGGAGTATATCTCCTCGTCGGGTCTGCGTATCTTCCTCTCCATCCGGAAGGAAGCCGCTGCACACGGCTCCAAGGTGATTGTACGTAATATCAACGCCGACATCCGTCAGGTATTCATGATGACCGGGTTTATCAGTCTATTCGAGATACAGTAATGAAAACTCTGGATCTGCATTGCCAGATGATCATGGAGGAGTACCGCGAGGCGCTGCCACAATTGGAGCAGATGAAACGCGATGTGCTAACTACGTTGCAAGAAGCCTTGGAGCGTAGCGGAATTGTCGTGACGGCTGTGGAAGCGCGTATCAAGACGGAGGATAGTCTGGCGGGTAAACTGGCGCTCAAGGGCGCTAAGTATGCCACGTTGAGCGACATCACGGATATACTTGGTGCACGTATCATCACGTTCTATACCGATGATGTGGACCGTATTGCCTCTATGGCGGAACAGCTCTTTGAGATTGATTGGAACAACTCGGTGGACAAACGCAGGTTGCACCAGTTGGATAGCTTCGGCTACAACTCGCTGCACTATATATGCCGTCTGCCGGGCTATGATCTGCGGTTCGAGTTGCAGCTCCGTACGACTCTCCAGCATGCATGGGCATCCATCAACCACGATACCGGATACAAGTCCGGTGTGGAGATACCCCGCGAGTACATGCGCCGCATGAACCGTCTGGCGGGAATGTTGGAGATGGCGGATGATGAGTTCAGCCGCATCCGCGCAGAGATAACCGACTACCGGAGACGTGTACAAGCACTCGTCAAGAACGGTAAACTGGATGATGTATCCTTGGATGGTGATACGTTCCGCAGTTATCTGCAGGCCAAGCCGCTCGATGCGCTTAATAAGCGTATCGCTGCCATCAATCAGGCGGAGATCCTTGACACACCGCTTATCCGCTATCTGAAAGTGCTCAAGGAACTCAAATGCAACACGCTGGGCGATGTGGAACGGCTCATCCGTAAATACGAGGAGGATGCCTACCGCCTCGCGCGGCACCAGTTAGGCAACACCGATCTGGATATCATCTCGTCCGCTGTGGGATTGCAGAACATCTGTATCGTCTGCATCCTCTTCAACGGAGGTGGAAAATTAGGGTTGGAATACCTCTTTGATGTCCTTAACGGTCATAACAGCCAGAACACGGCGCTGGCTGAACTCACATATGAACAAGCAAAATCAATATTTCAACTATGACCCCCACACGCATTGACCTCAATGACTATGAGCGCGTAGGCGAAGGAGCCAACGGCGCCAGTTATAACCACAAGACAGACCCGAACATCATGCTCAAGGTCTATTTCCGCAACTTTGAGGCGGCGGCTAAAGAACTGGAGTTGGCGCAGAAAGTGTATGCCATGGGTATCCCGACGCCCGAACCAGGCGACCTCATCACCGATGGCGAGCGGATGGGTATACGTTTCCGCCGCTTGACGGGCAAACGGTCATATTCGCGCGCTTGCGGAGACGAACCCGAACGGGTGGAGGAGTACGCACGGGAGTTCGCACGGCTGTGCAAGAAACTGCATGCCACGCACGTGGATACCACGCAGTTTGAGTCCGTCAAGGACCGTCTCTATGCCATGCTGGAGGCGAACCCGGATTTTACACCGGAGCAGAAACGGAAGATCCATGATTTCATAACTGCCGCTCCTGAAGCCGATACGGCGATTCATGGCGACCTGCAGTTCTCCAACGGCATCTTCACCGAGGAGAACGGCGTGCGGACGAGTTATTTCATCGACTTGGGCGATTTCTGCTACGGCTACCCGATGTTCGACATCGGCATGGTATATCTGTGCTGCTGTCTGAATGACGAGGCATGGACCATGGAGCAATACCACATGTCCAACGCCACAGCGGCGAAGTTCTGGGATTTCTTTGCTGATGAGTATTTCGGCAAGGACGCAGACATGGACGAAATTATGAAGGAGGTTCGTATCTACGCAGGCTTGAAAACCCTCATCGTGGAGCGTGACACACACTGTCCCATGCCGCAGTTCCGGGCAATGTTGGAAGGAACAGTTTATTAATAATTTTTAATTTTAAATTTTTAATTTTGAATTCCTATTTAGATACGGACCTGCTGGACAGAGCAATAATTTTTGCCGTTCAGGCACATCACAATACAGAGCGTCGCGGAAAGGGCTTTCCGTATATCGTTCACCCGATGGAGGCGGTGGAGATTGTAGCTACCATCACGCCGGATCAGGAACTCTTGGCAGCCGCTGCGCTCCACGATACGATCGAAGATACAGATGTGACGGTGGAGCAGTTGCGCGAGCTCTTCGGAGAGCGTATCGCCGATTTGGTCCATGCGGAGAGCGATCAGTTTACGGAAGGGGTGTCGGAGGAGGATAGCTGGCACGACCGCAAACAAGCTGCTATAGACCGTCTGGCTGCCGCTCCACGGGACGCGAAAATAGTTGCCCTGGGCGACAAACTGAGTAACATGCGTGCCATCTGGCGGGACTATCAGGTGAAAGGCGATGAACTCTGGAAAATCTTCCACGTGACCGACAAAGCCTCCCATGAATGGCATTACAGAGGCTTAGCTGCTTCGCTCAGTGAATTAAACGATACCTTTGCGTATCAGGAGTTTGTACGATTAATTGACGACGTTTTTGGAAATCCTGTTTGATAATATTGTCAATGCCCGTGATTTGGGCGGAATGACCGGTGCCGGCGGAAAGACTATCCGTCCGCACCGGTTGCTGCGTACCGCGCATCTGCACGATGCTTCGCCGTCCGACCTGAAACGGCTGCACGAGGAGTACAACTTGGCGAAGATCTTTGATTTCCGCTCCTTGGGGGAAGCAGAGGCATTACCGGATCAGGAGGTAGTAGGCGCAACCCACCATCTGCTGCCTACGATTGACCTGAGCGCAGAGAAACTGACCGAGCAACCGATACCCCAAGAGGCGTTTCTGGATATAGGTGCGCATATCGTCAACTATTCCTTCTATCCGGAGGTGCAGAAAATGGCGGCGAACATGTATCCGTCGCTGATACGGAGCGAGTATTCGCAACTGCAATACGCTGCTTTCTTACGCCTGATCATCGAGGCGCCGGAGGATGGCGGAATACTATGGCATTGCTTCCAGGGGAAGGACCGGACGGGCTGGGGAGCTGCCTTCCTGCTCTTCGCTCTGGGAGTGGAGCGCGAGGCTATCGTTGCGGATTTTGACCTCAGTAACACGGCGTACCAAGAGTTGGTCAATAGGATGTATAAAGAGATAGATGAGCGCGGAGGAGGAGACGCGGAAAAAGAAGTGATCCTTGCGTTTATGGGGGTCTCCACGCCTAATTTCCTGCGCACGCTCGATCTGATTGATAAGGAGTTTGGAGGTATGATGAACTACCTGCACGAACAACTGTTGCTCTCGCCGGACGATATACAGGTACTTCGGCACCGGTTCTTATCATAAATTTGTAATTTGTAATTCGTAATTCGTAATTTATAATGAATAATGAAAATTGGGATTTGACCATCACGCCGCGGGACAAACTGCTCGCTGTCGATTGGAAGGAGATATGGCGGTACCGCGATATGTTCCTGCTTTTCGTGGCGCGTAACTTCCGTACTGCCTACAAGCAGACGATCCTCGGACCCTTGTGGTTCATCATCACGCCGGTGCTCTCCGTGATTGTCTATGCTACGGTCTTTGGCGGTATTGCGAAAATCCCGACAGATGGCATTCCGCCGATTTTGTTCTACCTGTTAGGTATCTCCGTTTGGGGCTATTTCTCAGCGTGCCTGAGCGCAACCTCCAATTCCTTTGTCTCCAATGCCGACATCTTCGGAAAGGTCTATTTCCCGCGGATCATCATGCCGCTCGTGGCGGTGACGACCAACCTGCTCAGTTTCGCAATCCAGTTAGCGATCTTTGCGGCGTTCTATATCTATTATGCGGCTACGGGAACAGAGCTGGAGATTCATTGGCAGGTCGTGCTCTTCCCGTTCCTAATCATCCTGCTGGCACTCATGGCGGTCGGCTTTGGTATGATCTTCTCGTCCATGACCACCAAGTACCGCGACCTGCAGATCATGCTCAATAAGATCATCTCGCTTTGGGTCTATATTACGCCTGTGATCTACCCGCTGAGTATGGTGACGAACGAGAAACTGCATCTGGCGATGTCACTCAACCCTGTCACGCCGGTGATGGAAGCCATCAAGTACTCGCTGCTCGGGCAAGGCCAGTTCTCATGGGCGTGGCTGGCATACAGCGCAGCGTTTACGCTCGTGCTGCTCGTGCTCGGACTCATGATGTTTAACAAGGTGCAAAAATCCTTCATGGATACAGTATAATATGGCAAAGGAACAAGAAAACTATTGGACCACAGAGATCACTCCGGACTCTATTGCCAAAGGGCTCGGTTTGAAGGAGCTATGGCAGAAGAAGTACCTCATCTGGCTCTTTATCAAGCGCGACATTACTGTGCAGTATAAGCAGACGATCTTCGGCATGGGATGGTATTTCATCTCGCCGTTGTTCACGATGTTCATGTACATTGTGGTCTTCGGCCGCATTGCCGGTATTCCTACGGACGACATCCCGCAGCCGGTGTTCTACCTCTCCGGCATCTGTCTCTGGGAGTATTTCTCCACTTGCCTGACCGAGGTCGCAAGCACGTTCCAATCGAACGCGGCGTTATATGGCAAGGTCTATTTCCCGCGTCTGGTGATGCCTATATCGAAGGTCATATCCAAACTCTTCCGCTTCTCGCTACAGCTTAGCACTTTTGTGATCGTCTATCTACTCTTTGTCTTCAAGGGAGTGAACCTGCATCCCAACTGGTATCTGTTGCTCTTTCCGGTGCTCATTCTGATGATTCAGTGCCTGGCGCTCGGGCTCGGACTGATTGTCTCCTCGCTGACGACTAAGTACCGCGATCTGACGAATTTCTTCGGTGTCTTTGTCTCCCTTTGGATGTACGCAACGCCGATCGTCTATCCGCTCAGTTATGTTACCAACCCGACGCTGCATAAGATCATGCTCTTCAACCCCATGACGGCAATCATCGAGACCTTCAAGTACGGAGCTTATGGGGCAGGGCAGTTCTCCTGGCAGGCGCTCGGCTATTCCGCCGCCGTTATTGCCGTCCTGCTGGTAATAGGTATTGCGATGTTCAACCGCAAGCAGAAGTTCTTCATCGACACCATTTAACTGCCGAAGGCAATATACCCTTTACGCGCGGCAACGCCGTATTGCACAAAAAATCGCTAAAAATGACACTTTTATTTGCAAGTGACCTTTGCAGTCGCAAACTCACGCTGGGGTGTCTGCATAGATGTCACAGGTGAGGGAGCAGACATATTGATTGGCGTTTACTAACGCTTGTTTTTGACTGATAGAAACCTAGGAAATTTCAAACAGTCGAAAGATTTCAAAACAAGTAGTGGTAGATGCTCATGGGGTGTAATATGCACCCGCGTGTACCTTATTAGGTATGCGCGTGTGTACGCATATACACAGCGTGGGTTTCTGCATTGCTTATTCGAATCTTTCGGGTTTTCCTAGGACCTCTATCAGCGGATAAGCAAGAGAAGAGATCCGCGTTTTTTGATGTCCGAAACGGAATACTTAATTCCATACAATTTCCCATCTTAACAACGATCCGGTAAACGCCGGAGAACTGTTAAGATGGACTTTTTTGTATAATTGTCTTTAATTGTTGGTAATTGTTGACCAAGAAAAATAAATCTGTTTAATTTGTTAAATTTGTGGACTGATAAAATAGCATGAAACCGCAACAAAGTTTGATCAGAAGACGCAAGACCTACCGTGATGAGGAAGGTGTAGTGGTTGGTTATGGCGCAGAGGAAGTCTATTTCGTAGCCAAACCCCGTGACTACGAGACGCACCCTTTGCGTGAGGGTGAGATCCGCAATACTTCTATTTTCCACCGTTCCATGACGATGGCGTTGGAGGAACTTGCCGACCCCGTCCGCAAAGCGGAATGGAGCCGTCGCTGGCACGCACAGTTGAACGAGCCGGAGCCGGACGCACCCATCGAGCGCAAAACCGGAAAAAGACATATCTATCTGCGTTTGGACAGATATGTTCAGTCCGTCATTCAACGGCAGTTGCGGAAAGAGGAATGAAAGGCAAACACCCATCAAGCGTTAGAGATAAGTTAAAGATAAGTTAGTAGTTCGTTAGTTATTACCGTACCTACAGCGGTACGAAAGCATGCTAAATAAATGAAGGATGATAAAAAAATGACATGGCAAAAATGGCAAAATTGGCAATATCTATCTTTTTGATAGTTTGCATAATGCCAGAACTGTTAAAATGTCAAAAATTGACATACATTAGTTGGATTTCTTCGCATTTTGTAAGAAATTGCCAAAATTGCCAATTTTGCCAGTGCAAATTTTTATACTAATGTATTACTGCGTCCTCCCGAGGTGCTCCCGTGATGGTTCCGAGGTTCTCCCGAGGTGATCCCGTTATGGTCGCGTGATTGAAAGGACAATGAAAGGACGTTGCTCGCAGAGCATGATCTTTCGGGAATGGTTCGATATTCCCTCGGGATTGACTCGGGAATGATTCGACAATGTCTCGGAAATGGAAGGTAAATAGAGAGTAAATGAAAGGGAAAACTATTTTATGCGGGCGCTAATATGCAAAATGAAAGTGCAATAATGCAGATATTTTGTATTTTTAATATGCGTCACAAATTGCTGAATTACAAACAATTATAGAGATGTAATAGTAATAAGGTCTAGGATGCCTCTGAAGCGCCTCTTACGCGCATAGAATATGCCTCCGAAATAGATTTTCCGGGCTGCAAAACAGATGAAGCCATGCCGGCATTAAATGCTGGGGAATAGAAGAAAGAAACATACCGACATACAATGCCGGTCAATAAACGAAAAGAAAAAGATGATGATATTAGGAAGACATATGTCAAGAAAACATTTGATACATCCATCCAAACACCGAATTCTATATTGTATGAGCAAATATTTGAAGATATTCACAAAAGAATGAATACTCCATAAAAAAGTAAGATCATGAAGATACTCATTTGGGACATATTCCCATTAGAAAATATAGGAGGACCAATGGGATACTTGTACAATTTGCACGAGTATTTGAATGTGCATCCCAATAGTCAAATAACTTTTCTTTCTGATTTAATTAGGGAGAAGGAAGGAACGGTTGCGGAATGGTATAATCCAGTTAGCAAAAACAACAAGCCGTCTAAAACATACTTGGGCAAATTGTTTAGACGTTTGAAAGATGTATATATAAAATGTCTCTTTCCATTCCGAAAAACTAAATATCAAATACCATCCAGTATTGATATAAACTATTATGAGTACGTCCATTTGCATATGGTTCCTCATGCTTTGCAGTTCCGCAAACAATTCCCGCATTATAATGGAAAAGTTATTTTAACAACTCATTGCCCATGTACATGGACAGATGAAATATTGAGTTATACGGCAAGTGCGACATCAAAATTAAATAAAATCACTAAGTTTCTACGTCCCATAATATTACAAGAAGAGTGTCAAGCATACCAATCAGTGGATTACATAATGTTCCCATGTAAAGGTGCAAGAGAGCCATACCAGAGAGATCCTAAAGTGTCTGCATTGTTTGAAAGCATCGAGAATAAATTCTTCTATGTTCCTTCTTCTCTTCCTGACTATAACATTGATAATTCTACTCAACAGAAGATCTCGGAATTTGGGATACCCCAAGACGCTTTTATAATAGCATTTTTCGGAAGACATACATCTATCAAAGGTTATGATATTCTCAAAGAGGTTGGTGTCAGACTTTTAGAGGAATATCCCTATTTGTATTTTTTATGCGCAGGGAACGGCAATATTCAACCTCCCAAACATCCACGGTGGATTGAATTGGGATTCATAAGAAATGTAGATGACATATTACCGCAAAGTAATTTGTATATACTTCCCAACAGAGAAACGTATTTTGACTTAATTGCCCTTCAGGTATTGCGGGCAGGAGTGCCTATGGTCTTGTCAGAAACCGGAGGTAATAAATATTTTGCTATCTTGCCAGAAGATGAAAGACGCGGTTTGTTATTCTACAAATCCGAAGATAAAGATTTGTTAACTGCTATGGTGAAAAAAATAGTAGATTTGTATAATTTTAATTCGAATGAATATAATGAAATGAGACAAAAGAACCGTTTTTTATATGAGACATACTTTACTATAGATAAATATGTTATGGATTATATTGATGCAGTAGAAAACCTAAAATAAACCAAAATGAGTATTTTATTTTTACTTCGGCTATGGCCCGTATATGGTGGAGGGGAGTCCGTAACTCGTTTGCTCGCAAATGAATTTATAACTATGGGCTACTCTGTACATGTCGCATATTTTAAATACTCTACATGTGGAACTCAACCTATTATAAATAAAGGTATAAACGAACATTATATTGAGAGAGTCCCTTGCGATGAATATACAAGCAATGATATAGAAGATGCCTATGGTGTAAGCGATAAAATATGCGAGATTATCAATAGCGAATCAATAGATTTTGTTATTAATCAGTGGTGGCCATTGGCATTTGTTAAGGATATCAATGTAAAAACAAATGCTAAGGTGATATGGTGCCTCCATACGATATTCGCACAACCTTTTGAAAAGCCAAAGAGTTTAGTAAAATGGGTTAAATACACACTATTCCCGACTCATTATAAAAATAGAATCAAGAAGAACGCAGTAAAGAAAGTGGAAGACGTTCTACCATATGTGGACAAATATATATTTCTATCTGAAGCATACAAGAAGCAATTTTTAGAATGGAGTGATTCCCAATATAAAAATAAGATAGGAGTTATTCCAAATCCTATACCATTTAACTATAGCATTTCAGAAGAGGAGGTTGAGGGTAAAGAAAATATCGTGTTAGTTGTTGGAAGGATGCGCGAATCTATTAAACGCTATAGTTACATTTTGCGCATATGGCAGATTATAGAAAAGAAATACTTGGAAATAGGAGATTGGAAACTTGTAATGGTCGGAGATGGAGAATCCTTAGATGATTATAAGAAAATGGCATCTGATATGAGGCTGAAAAAAATTTCGTTTGTTGGGTATCAAGATCCTACTTCTTATTATAAAAAATCTAAGATTACATTGATGACATCAAAAATAGAAGGTTTTCCTATGGTTATTATCGAATCTCAACAAATGGGGGTTGTTCCAATAGCAATGAACTCTTTTCCTGCGTTGCAAGATGTTATAAAAAATGAAAAAAATGGAATAATTGTACCTAATAATGATATCAATACTATGAGTAAGAAATTAATTCATTTGATGAAAGATTCTATATATTATAATCGTATGTCAAAATGTGCAATCTTATCAATTCAGAACTACTCATTAAACTACGTGACGTCCTTATGGAAATCGTTGCTTGAAAACACAAAACATATTTAAGAAATGAATGTATTTGTAGCTGTTTTTGCAGATGATGCAAAGGATGAATTGAATCCTTTTACATATACTTTGGAGTCACAAATTTGTGTTGCTCATCATGATGTTATATTCTCATCGAGGAAGTCTGAGTTTTGGGATAGAAATGATTGGGATATTGTTCATGTGATGTGGCCTGATTGTTTTGTTCCTGCTATGAGAGAAGGAAAAGATTTATGTTCTAGGCTCATAGAACTAAAAGATAAAGGTACAAAGATTGTGTCTACCGTACATAATTTTTGGTCACATTCGCATAGTTCAGAAGAAGATTATTACTTTGCATATCAAATAATATATTCTATGTCAGATGTAATGGTGCATTTAGGTGAATATAGTAAAGATAAATTTGAAGGTTTATATCGTCAAGCGAAACATATCGTAATACCACATCATGTTTATAATACCATATACACCGACATTCCCTGTAAAGGCGATGCACGAAAATATTTTGACTATAATCAAGGGATATTTGTATTAGTGTTTGGCGCTTTTCGACATATTGAGGAAAAGAAATTAATGTTTTCCGTTATTAAGGCAAATCCCAGAATTAGGTTCGTTATTCCGAGGTTATATGAATTGCCTAAAGGTAAAATAAATATGAGGTGGGTAAGACAGCGGCTCAAGCATGTATATTATAAAATTAAATACCCCAATCTGTTATGCAGTGGTGATACATTTGTCTCAGAAGCAAATCTAAAATATTATTATGCAGCTACAGACATATCATTTATACCAAGAATGAATAACCTAAATTCGGGTAATTTGCCATTAGGCATGCTGATGGGACATGTGATAGTTGGTCCGAGTATCGGAAACGTGGGTGAGCTGATCCAATCAACTCAGAATTTTACGTATGAGTTTGGCAATTATGAATCTATAAAAGAAGCATTAAATAAGGCATTGGCTGCAGTTGCCCAACGTAAAGGTGAAAAAAATAGAGAATATGCACTGAAGAATTGGAATACAAAGAAAATTGCAGAAATGTATTATAATACCTATAAATCACTATGCAACAATTAGTTTCTGCCGTCATATTAACACATAATCGCAAGAATCTTGTAATTCGAGCGATAGAGAGTGTATTTGCACAGACATACACAAATTTGGAATGTATTGTTGTGGATGACGCCTCTGATGATGGAACAAAGGAATTATTGTCTGCGCGCAAAGACATTCAGTATATCTATATTTCTAAGGAGGAGAGTCGTGGTGGCAATTATGCCCGCAATGTGGGAATCAAAGCAGCCAAAGGAAAATATGTGGCTATGTTGGATGATGATGACTATTGGTTGCCGACTAAGATAGAGAAACAAATCGCTTTTATTGAAGAAAAAGGCTGTGGTTTGGTTTATTGCGGTATGCGTCCGGAATATGTGCACAAGGATGGTTCTATTACATACGCTGATTGGCCACCTTTGGATGAAGGACAAGGCGATATGAGTGCTAAAATTCTAAGTCGCATATATCTGATTACAAGTGGTATCTTGGTCAGAAGAGAACTATTAGAAAAGGTAGGAGGTTTTGATATTGAAGTACGTTATTGGCAGGAATACGAATTGTCTATACGTCTTGCACAACTTACTGAATTCTATGCAGTGAATGAATGTTTATATGTTTATAGGATTGATGAGCAGGATAAGAATAAACTTACAAATAAGTTTGACGCTTGGAAAGATAGCGCACATTACATACATCAAAAGCACAAAGCACTATATGCAAAGCTGCCATTGGCAGCAAAGATCGATGCAAGCCGTTTATATAATGGAGAAGCATGTAGTAGAGCAAAGAAAGCCGGATTGACATTAACCGCACTATATCATAAAATTATTTGTGTAATACTAAAGAGAGTACGGTATATAATAAAATGATCCTCATGAAGAAACTCTTATCCATCGTCATTCCGGTAGAATGGGGGAGGAGAGTAGATATAAAAAACGCAAAGTGCTCTTTGACATACTGGATTTACCGAAAAAAGTAAAAAAACGCCAAAATTCTTGCATATGTCAAACTTTTGTTGTACCTTTGCAGCCGAAAGTCGATATGAAAATGTGTGACTTTTATAAAAAGTCGGTATGAAAAGGTGGAGATACCATTGAAAAGTCAGTATAAAAAGGTGTAATATGTATAAACGAAAGATTGAAACACTCCTTCTGGAATGGAAAAAACAGTCCAAACGCAAGCCTTTGGTAATTAAAGGTGTTCGTCAATGCGGAAAGACCAGTTCTGTATTAGCATTCGCAAAAGCGAACTACAAGCATGTTATCTATCTGGATTTTAGAGCTTATCCGGAATACAAGCAATTCTTTTACCCGAATTTAGACATCAACTCTATCGTAATGCGTATTACTGCAGCATTGCCTAATGCTGTGGTAGAGCCACATAGTACATGTTTTGTGTTCGATGAGATACAGGATTGTCCCATTGCTCGTTCGTCTTTGAAATATTTCAGTCTGGACGGACGATATGATGTGCTTTGTACCGGTTCATTGCTTGGCGTAAACGGCTATAAGACCAAAGAGGAGCAGGCTGAAGAAAGGGAAGCATCTATTCCTGTTGGCTTTGAACGGGTTGTCAATATGTATCCCATGGATTTCGAGGAATGGCTGTGGGCTAATGGTATTCGCGAAGAGCATATAGACATCCTGCGTCAGCATCTAAAAGACGAGACTCCCGTAGAACCTGCATTCCACACGCGTTTCCGTGAATTGTTGCTGCAATATGTGTTTGTAGGAGGAATGCCGGAAGCCGTTAGTATCTTTCTTGTCACACAGCAGGTTGGTTCGCTGCTGACCGTTCAAAGAGAGATTGTCGAGACTTACAAGGCCGATATGATTAAATATGCACTCACGCCGGATAAACCACGTATCCGTGAGTGTTTCGAATCCATTCCAAAGCAGTTGGCACGTGAATATAAAAAGTTCACGTATTCTGTCGTTCGTCCGGGTGCTAAAAGTCGGGATTATTACGGCAGTTTGCAATGGATTGAAGATGCGGGTATCATTCGCCGCTGTTATAATACGGAGATTACAGAGCTGCCCCTTGAAGGAGTCGCTATAAACGACCAGTTCAAAGTATATATGGCCGATACCGGATTGCTTGTCAGTATGTTAGACGATGGTACAGCCTGGAGCATTATGCAAGGTGACTTGGGGGCATACAAAGGCGCTATTTATGAGAGTCTGATGGCTGACATTTTGGGTAAGATGGGGCGTAAGTTGTACTATTACCACAAAGACGGGGGAGTCGAATTGGACTTCTTAATGCGTTATAAAGGCGAATGTGTGCCTGTCGAGTGCAAAGCTCGTACCGGTAACGCCAAGTCTATGCGAACAGTCTTGGCACACCCGGAGAAATACCACGTCAAGCACGCAATCAAGATAGGTGATTATAATGTCGGACGCGACGGCGCATTGCTAACGATACCTTTCTACATGGCATTTTTGTTGACGGATATGTGATAGATAATATTGATAATTGTTGTAAAAAGCGGTAAATCCAATATGCGGACTTACCGCTTTTTTTTGCGTAACTAAGCGGCTATAATAGACAATAAAACAACAATACATATGAACAAACTTTTATCCATCGTCATTCCGGTGTACAAGGTTGAGAAATTTATCGACAAGTGTATCTCATCTTTGATTGTGCCGGACGGGAAGCAGTTGCAACTGCTGGACATCGTAGTTATCAATGACGGCACGCCGGATAACTCGGCTGTGCTTGCCAAAGAGTATGAAAAACGCTATCCGGGCATCGTGCGTGTCATTGACCAGGAGAATCGCGGACATGGCGGAGCTTGGAACCACGGAACGGAACTGGCTGTAGGCAAATATCTTTTCTACCTTGATTCGGACGACTGGTTTGAGACAAGCGAGTTATCCAAACTCATCACATATCTCGGTCATTGCGATACGGATATGGTGATGCTGGACGGGCAGAATTACTATGCAGCCACCGATACCTATACGGAAAAAGGAAAGCATGACGAACTGACACCGGATGTTATCTATGATGCGGATAAGTTCGATTGGCTGGGTACTGGTCATGGCTACGACATGACTTATGCGCACGACACCGTTTACCGAACGGATATGATGCAGCAATACTTGCCGTTATTCTGCGAGCATGTGATGTATGATGACGTCTCTCTGCAGGCAATTCCTATAGCGATTGCAAAGGACTTTATCTATACCCATCTGAATGTTTATCGCTATTATATCGGTCGCCCGGGACAGTCGTTCGATCCCAAAGTACGTGCTGTGCGTGCAGCTGATGATGTAACGAAAGTGCTCACTTTCCTCTTAGATTGGGTTCGTCGTAACCGCCATACTGTTCCTAAAGGCGGTACACGCGATGCCTATACCGAAGAGAACTACCAATCTATGGGAACATGGCACTATCACGAATTGAGCCTCTTTGATGCAACAACAGCGAAACCGCGCCTTGAAGCGTGGGATAAGTTCCTAAAGACCCACTATCCGGAGATCAAGCCGAATCGATTAGTACATATATACCATTTGTTGCCGTTTAGGTTATACTATGCATGGTTTAAAGTGCATAACTTTATGCAAAGAGTGGTTCGTTTCCTCAAACGCAAATTCAAGAATAAATAATTTTGGATAATTGTTGGTAATTGTTGACCGAAAAAAGATTCGTTTAATTTGGTTAATTTGTGGACCGATAAAAATATAACATTATGTTCAAATACACAAAACGATTACTCTCGGACATTCGTTTCTGGTGTCGGGAGTTGAAGCTCCGCCGGAAGGAGAATGCGGAGTTTGAGAGGATAGAGGAGGAGGCATACTCCGGGCTCGGTCACCCGATGGCAGGTTTCGGCTATTATCAAACGATCAAACGTAACCGTGCTGAGCGCAGGCAACGCCATGAACAAGAGAAACGAGCACTCCGCTGATTTTTTCAGCAAAGTGCTCTTTGACATACTGATTCGGCAAAAAATCACGACAGCCAAATATGTTCCAGTTCCCAATTAGCCGGAAATCCCATAGCAGATGGATCCACATCGGGGAATTCTGCTAAAAGTGCTTTCAAACGAGCAGGGAATGTCGTACTTGGGTTGACTATCAATAAAAGATACTGAATGATACAAAGCACGTAATACAGTTTATCGCTTCGTACCGGTGTAGACATGAACATTTTTCCTGTCTTTCGAGGAAATAGCGGGCGGATTCGAAGTGTCTTATTCCATAGGCGACTATGATGTGCACAAATATTTCGCACATATACTATACTATGCAGCCATGACTCAAATACACTATCGCTTAGACCGTAAAAATTAGCAATCTTTCGTTTTGTCAAATTGGGTTTTAGCAGTTTATATAACATGGATAGCGTGCCGAACGAAGTTACCTCCATCGTCATCCAAGCTGGCGGGAAGATGTCCGCATATATTCTCTTGAAACGCAAGATTTGTTCTTCATCCGATCTATCTAATTCCGACTGAAGGTTATTCAATAATGCCGCATGCTTACTTGCATTATTAAAGTTATTGCTATCGGCAAACCAATAGATATCCACTTCGTCAGCAAGGATATATGCCATTTGAGTTCGGATCGAGACCTCAATCTTCTCTAACTCGCCCGCTATCAATTTCCGCAAACGACTATCAAACTTATATAACGAATAAGCTTGTTCAAAAGATGAGTTTGGCTTAAAAAGATGTAACTCCTTATCACTCATGAGAGGCATAAGGTAGTTCTTCAATCGGAAATAGCTAATCTGTTGCAATGTATGCAATGCTTTGGGCTCATCAGTAATGGTCAATCCATTACTTTTTAGCAACGCTATCTGCTGAGCAAATGAAAGAGGTTTGTCTGTATAATGTGCCATATTTACAAAAAAGACTTACCCTAAGCGCGCTGATCTTGCGGGAAGCGGGGTAAGTTTGTTGGTGCAAAAGTACTGCTTTTTTTTGAATTGAGCAAATTTTTTGACAAGAAAATGCATTTTTTTCTTCATTTTTATCTCTTATGAGGTATTTTTAGCCGAATTAGTATGTAAAAATATAACTGACAACAATAAAACAATATACATATGAGCAAACTTTTATCCATCGTCATTCCGGTGTACAAGGTCGAGAAATACATCGACAAGTGTATCTCATCTTTGATCGTGCCTGACGCAAACGCCTCCATAAAGAGCAACTTGCAGCAATTCATTAGAGATAGTGCGCACTTGCGCAACACGAGCCTTTTTTTTGTCTGGTCATCTGCTTATGGCCGGTCGGGTTATTATGTTCAAAAAGAGACCCCAAACAACCACCCGTGTGGATGGTTGTGAAAGCGATCTTTGACATATTTTGATAAAAATCAATATAGGAAACCGAGTATCCAGAGTGGTAACTTGTTTCCAATAGGAAATTCAATATCATCTGCCAAGATATAGGCATTGGGGACATTGGCTATCTGTTTAGTGGTTTTGCCTTGTCCTCCAACCTCGATGGTGTACTTGCCATCCACTACAAAATCTCCTTTTTGCTTGCCGTATTCAACTGAATGTGTGAATGCTAAATGGCTGATTGCAAATGTTTCACGCAAAGTACCTTCTTTGATGGGATGCGTAGCCAAAGCCTTCAGCATATTCGTGTTCTCAATGTAGATCTTATCCGGCTTTTGCATTTTCTTCACATTGAGATAGTCGCTATATAGCAGATTAACCAATTTGGCATCGGACAAATACTTCAGATACGTCAAAATGGTTTTTCGTTGCAGTCCGCTTTGTACAGACATTCGCGAAATATCCACCTCATAGTTATACAAAAAGTGTTATTTGAGTTGCGTAGGATACAGAATCTGCTGATTTTTGTTTCGCTCAGGAAACACAATTATGTCCTTTTTGTGTCCTATATAACACAAATTCGCTGCAAAGTTACTAAAAATCTTTGTATCCCGCAAATTTTTTGAGCAAAAAATCATACTGACCCCAAAATTTTTTATAGATTTTTCAAGAGTAAATTACTGCATTCCACCACGATATATATCAAAGACATAAGATTTGGTACCGGATCGATCAATTCACTATAGTCGGGAACTTGTCTGTCACTATTGTTAAAGGAAACGAGAAAATGCAAACAAAAGAAGTAGCAATATATGACATCTGAACAGAAACAACCCAAAGCCAGAGTGCTGGCGTACTACCTTCCAACTATTTCGCTTAGCTAAGAAGCTGAAGAATAAAATTTTGGATAATTGTTGGTAATTGTTGACTAACAAAAACACTAATTCATTATGTTCAAATACACAAAACGATTACTCTCGGACATTCGTTTCTGGTGTCGGGAAATCAAAATCCAGGCAAAAGAAAACGCAGAGTTTGAGAGGATAGAGGAGGCATACTCCGGGCTCGGTCACCCGATGGCAGGTTTCGGCTATTATCAGACAATCAAACGTAACCGCGCGGAGCGCAAGCAACGCCATCTATCGGGGGAGGGGTATACTCCCTTAAGTGACAAAAAACACTTTTTTTGAATTTTCTTGCCAAAATATTTGGTCATATCAAAAAAAAGTAGTAATTTTGCAAGCTTTTTCGCGTGAACGTACATCGCACATACGCGCAGAGGCATATTAAACGTATTTATAAATTGCCGCGCTGGGCAGTGAATTTACCCGCCAAATGAATAAATGGTAAATGACCAAATGGTAAATCAGAAAGATGTCTGTCGGCTCGGCCTAAAACAAACAAATTAATGGAATTTAACAGTTACAAAACAGTGTCTGTAAACAAGGCTACCGCTAAGAAAGAGTGGGTAGTTGTTGACGCTGAGGGCCAGATTCTTGGCCGCATGGCTTCCAAGGTAGCTAAACTGCTCCGTGGTAAGTACAAACCGTCCTACACTCCGAACGTGGATTGTGGTGACAACGTAATCATCATCAATGCTGACAAAGTGCAGCTGACCGGTAACAAATGGAACGACCGCGTTTATGTACGCTACACCGGTTTCCCGGGCGGTCAACGCGAGTTCACTCCGGCTGACCTGCTCGCTAAAGGCGCTGACAAACTCGTTCGCCGCGTAGTAAAAGGTATGCTGCCCAAGAACCGTCTTGGCGCTCGTCAGATCACTAACCTGTATATCTTTGCAGGCGCAGAGCACAACATGCAGGCTCAACAACCCAAAGTAATTGATATCAACACCCTCAAATAATTAGAAGACAATGGAACAAATTAATGCATTAGGTCGTCGTAAAGAGGCAGTAGCCCGCGTTTACGTTAATGATGGTGCCGGTAAGATCGTAATCAACGGTCGTGACATCGAGACATATTTCCCGTCTTCTATCCTGCGCTATATCGTTCTCCAGCCGCTGAACAAACTCGGTGTAGCTGAGAAATACGATATCAAGGTTACCCTTGATGGCGGTGGCTTCAAAGGCCAGGCAGAGGCGCTCCGCCTCGCTATCGCACGCGCACTGGTGAAGATCAATCCGGAAGACAAAGCTGCGCTGAAGGCAGAAGGATTCATGACTCGTGACGCTCGTGAGGTTGAGCGTAAGAAACCGGGTCAGCCGAAGGCACGTAAGCACTTCCAGTTCAGTAAGCGTTAATACGAACAACTCCAAATCGTGTGGACTCCTTCGGGACTACCACACGATTGTTTTGGGGTGCCAAACGCATGTGCGTGCGCGTATAATATATAATGAGTTATGCGCGTGAACGGCAATCCTCAAGATATGCGGAGATTAAATAATCACTATTTAACAATTAAAAAACCAATTCAGATCAATGAGAACTAATTTTGATCAACTTCTCGAGGCTGGCGCTCACTTCGGTCACCTCAAACGCAAATGGAATCCGGCTATGGCTCCGTACATCTACATGGAGCGCAACGGTATTCACATCATCGACCTCAACAAGACTGTAGTCAAGGTAGAAGAGGCTGCAGAGGCTCTCAAGAACCTCGCTCGCAGCGGACGTAAGATCCTCTTCGTTGGTACCAAGAAACAGGCTCAGGAGGTAATCGCAGCTCATGCTCAGGAAATAGGCATGCCGTACATCACCGAGCGTTGGGCAGGTGGTATGCTGACCAACTTCCCCACTATCCGCAAGGCTGTGAAGAAAATGAGTCAGATCGACAAGATGATGACCGACGGTACGCTGGAGAACGTATCCAAGCGTGAGAAACTGCAGATCACCCGTCAGCGCGAGAAACTGGAGAAGAACCTCGGTTCTATCGCAGACATGACCCGTCTGCCGAGCGCAGTTTTCGTAGTGGACGTGATTGAAGAGAAGATTGCCGTTGCAGAGGCTAACCGTCTGGGTATTCCGGTATTCGGTATCGTAGATACCAACTCGAACCCCAACAACATCGACTTCGTCATCCCGGCTAACGATGATGCTACCAAGGCTATCGACGTCATCCTCGGCGCTGTATGCGACGCTATCAAAGAGGGGCTCGAGGAGCGTAAAGTAGAGAAAGCAGACGAGAACGCTGCTGAGGAGCAGGCTGCTACTGAAGCACCGGCACCCAAAGAGCGTCGTCAGCGTATCCGCAAAGCTGCTCCGAAAGCAGAGGCTGAGAAAGTAGCAGAGGAGAAACCTGCCGAGGCTGCAGAATAATCGTAAATCGTAAATGACTAAATCGTAAATTATTATGGCAGTAACATTAGCTGATATCAAAAAACTGCGCGACATCACCGGCGCAGGTATGATGGACGTAAAGAAGGCTCTGGAAGAGGCTAACGGCGATTTCGAGGCGGCAAAAGACCTGCTCCGCAAACGCGGTCAGGCTATCGCTGCCAAACGTAGCGACCGTGAGGCTTCCGAGGGTTGCGTTCTGGGTAAAGTGAAAGACGGTTTCGGCGCTATCGTTGGCGTTAAATGCGAGACGGACTTCGTTGCTAAGAACGAGGACTTCGTTGCTATGGTTAAACTGATCCTGGATGCTGCTCTGGATAACAAGGTACGCACCGGCGAGGAACTCAAGAACCTCAAGATCGGTCAGTTCACTGTAGCAGAGATCATCACCGAGCGCTCCGGTGTAACGGGTGAGAAGATGGAGCTCGCTGACTATGCTTGCCTCGAGGCTCCGGTAGTAGATGCATACAACCACCTGGGTAACAAACTGAGCTCGCTCGTTGCAGCAGAGGCAGGTGCTGACCAGGAGACCGTTCACGGCATCTCTATGCAGGTAGCTGCTATGAGTCCGATCGCCCTCGATGCTGATCACGTAGCCGAGGAGGTGAAGAAACATGAGCTCGAGGTAGCTGTAGAGAAGACCAAACAGGACGAGATCAACAAAGCTATCGAGAATGCTATCCGCAAAGCAGGTATCAACCCCGCTCACGTGGACACCGATGACCACATCGAGTCCAACCAGGCTAAGGGATGGATCACCGCTGAGCAGGCACAGCAGGCTCGTGAGATCAAGGCTACTGTCGCTAAAGAGGCAGAGGCTAACCTCGCTAATCAGGCTAAGAAGATCGAAATGATCGCTCAAGGCCGTCTGGGTAAGTTCCTCAAGGAGAATACTCTCGTTGAGCAGGCTTACATCATGAGCGAATCCAAAGAACTCGTGAAGGACGTCCTCAAAGCAAAAGGCGTTGTCATCACTGACTTCCGCCGCGTAACACTGGCTGCAGAATAAGGAGTGAGGGATCTCATGAATAAAATTCTGAAGATATGTGGATGGGGAGCACTAGCAATAGTGCTCCTTTTCGCATTGATATTAGTCATTGCTTCGCCCGTCGCCAAATATGTGGTCAATAACCACGGCGAAGATATTGTTGGTCGTAAGCTGCATGCCGACCGCGTAATCATCAATCCCTATTGGGGCGGAGTGACCATCAAGGGGTTCGAAGGAAAGGAGCAGAACGGCGAGACGAACTTCATCTCCTTTGACCGTCTCTACGTACAGATAGCCTATCCGCAGCTGCTCGCCAAACGCGTGAAGATACGTGAGATCAGCCTCGACGGCTTTAACGGACAGATCCTGAAAGGCAAAGACAAAGTCAATTTCTCGGATATCATTGAGCGTTTCTCTAAACATGACTCCGTGCCGGCAGATACCGCGAAGAGTAATTGGACGGTGGCTCTCGATGACATTCGAATCAATAACAGCTCCATCCGCTACCGCGATGTCATCACCGACAAACAATGGAATGTGGAGGATATATCGCTTTCTATCCCGGGGCTCTACTTTGATAACACCCAGACCAACGCAGGTATGGAGTTCGGTCTGCCGACCGGTGGTCGGGTAGGTATCATCGCCGGATACCGAATGCAGTCGAACAACTATGCGGTCATCCTCAATCTGCATGACGTACACACGGATGTTGTACTGCCGCTGGTTCAGGATTATTTGAATGTGTCCGGTTTGGGAGCCAAACTGAATGGTTCCGTGCATGTGGACGGCGATCTGGATGATATCACGAATGTGCATCTGAAGGGTAACCTCTCCATGGCGGGACTCAGCATCCTTGATACGCATGATCATCAGGTAGCGGCGATGGACGAACTGCGCGTAGTGCTGAACCGCGGCGATCTGAGTTCCAGAACGTTTATCCTCGATTCCCTGTTGATTACCGGTATTACAGGCGATTATGAGGTACACGATACATGGAATACACTCACGCATCTGCTAAAACAACCGGAGGAAAAGGCAAACGCGGAAGAGACAGCAGAGCCCGACAGCCTGCAAACTGCCGAACCCGCCAAACCTCAGACAGACTCCAAACCGCTCGTGTGGATGGCTAAGAAAGCAAAAGTGACGGGCCATGACCTCTGTTACCACGACTATTCGATGAAGCACGATTGGGAGTATGCCGTCAAATCGCTGACGGTAGAAGGGGATAACATCGCTACCAATGGTCGTAATAGCGTAAAGATCAATGCCACGCTCACCGGCGATGCCAAACTGAAAGCCGATTTCGTAGGCGGTCCCGATTTGGCGAACCAGGATACGCGGATCAATCTGAACCTGAAGGGCGTCAACCTGCATGATTTTGATGCTCTCTGCCGTAACTACACCGGTTATCCGCTGGATGGCGGAGATCTGACGCTGGATAGTCATATTGACGTCATCTCCGGTAAGATGAAGGGAACCAACCGCATTGAGATTGATCATCCGCGGGTAGGGAAGAAAGAGCGGTTCACCAAGGCACCGTATAAGAATATCCCGCTTCGTACAGGATTCAGTATTCTCACTTCCTCGCAGGATATGATCCTGCTGGATGTACCGGTAAGCGGCGATGCGAGAAACCCGAAATTCAGTTTCCGCAAGGTGATCAGCCGTGCGTTGCTCAAAGTATTCTTCGGACCGCTGATGGGTCTGAACGACCGCGATAAATCGATTAACGCAGCGGAACTGGATGAGATGAAAGAGTTGTTGGGTGAAGACAGCGTCTTATTCTCCGACACTGTCAGCAGCCAAAGTGCGGCAGACGTCGCAACGACCGCAGGGGACAGCGTCGCTCTCTCCGAAATAGGCGAGGAGTAATTGCTCGCGGCAGAACTGATTCTGCTCGGCGTACTCTAACATAGCTTGAATCTTAGATACGAAACGCGCTTGGCGCTGCTCGAAGATAGCGGGCGATAGATAGATCTCTGTCTGTCGCTCGTTTGTCATAGTTAGGGAACAACCGATGGAGCGCGGGATATAGGTGATGATTCCGCGCTGGGCGAGGGAGACTAATAATTGGTGATTTGACATTTGAGATTTGTCATTTGACATTTGGTCTGCCTCGCGCACATATTGCAGGTCGGTGTAGATTCCGGTGTAGGAACGCATCAAGGTGTCCAGCAACTCCGCCTGGGCAAGGGAGAGGTTATATTCGCCTAATTGATGTCTCGGCACGTTAATCTGCACGCGCGGCTGCGTCTCGTGTTCCTCCTCAAAATCAATATAACCCGCTTGAGAAAGGATATGCAGGGCAGAGTAGGTCTGGATCACCGGCAGTTTCATCACGTGGCATAGTTGGTCTATATGGAGCGCGAACCGATGTCCCAAGCCGCTGCCGGCACCGATCTGCAGGAAATCCATGGTCTTATGATAAACGGAGATCACGAACTCTTTCGGCGGATAGGTATCTACGACGCGTTTATTGATCTTGGCTTTATCCTCCGCTTCATTGAAGAGTAGCACGGCATACGCTGTCTTGCCGTCTCGTCCCGCGCGTCCGGCTTCCTGATAATAAGACTCGATACAACTGGGCAGATCCACATGAATGACGACACGCACATCAGGTTTGTCGATACCCATACCAAAGGCGTTGGTGGCAACGATGACGCGTGTCTCGCCCCGTGTCCAGGCTTCCTGCCGTGCATTGCGCTCTTGGGTCGTCAAGCCGGCGTGGTAAAAATCAACGGTGCCAATAGTTTTCTTTAGCCACTCTGCCAACTCCTGTGCTCTTTTGCGGTTACGGACATAGACGATCGCTGAACCCGGTACGCGTGAGAGGATGTGTGCTACCTGCTCGGCCTTATTGTCCGTTCGACGGACTACGTAAGTCAGGTTCTCGCGGTGGAAGGATTTCCGTAATACGTTCTGCTCGGCAAAGCCAAGCTTGGCTTGTATATCATCAATCGTTTCCGGCGTTGCGGTAGCAGTCAGCGCCAGAACAGGCACACCTGGAAGTAACTGCCGTATATCGGCTATCTTGAGATACGACGGCCGGAAATCATAGCCCCATTGGGAGATGCAATGCGCCTCATCTACAGCAATCAGACCTATCGGCAGGTCTGCCAACCGCTTGCGGAACTCCTCGCTCTCCAACCGTTCCGGAGAGCAATAGAGAAAATGGTACGGTCCGTAGAGGCAGTTATCCAACGCCACGCGCTGTTTGTCCCAACTCATGCCGGTATAGACTGCCGCGGCGTGAATACCGCGTGCTTCCAGATTAGCTACCTGATCCCGCATCAGTGCTATTAGCGGCGTGATGACGAGGCATAGACGTTTATCCGGGTTCTCATCACCCATAACGAGGGTAGGTACCTGAAAGCAGAGGCTCTTACCTCCGCCGGTTGGCATGAGCGCTAATGTATCCCGTCCTGCTAAAACAGAAGCGATGATCTCCGCCTGCAACGGGCGGAAATCATCGTATCCGAAATAGGTATGTAATGCCTCGCGTGGTGTCATTTACCAATGACCAATTAACAATTACCAATGCGCGTAAGCGCTTCGCGGACGCGGCGGAGGGTTTCTTCCTTACCCAGCACATCGGTGATATTCCAGATATGCGGACCGCGGGCGGCGCCTACGAGACAGATACGGAAGGCGTTCATCACGATTCCTACGCCGTATTCTTTCTCCGCAATCCAAGGCATCACCACTTCATCCAATTTCCATTGGATGTTGGTGATTTGTGATTGGTCATCGGTGATTTGTTCATTTTTGTGCCAATCTTCTTCGGAGACATTTTCGAGCAGCGCGAGGAGTTCCTGCATGTGCTTCGGCGAGTCTTCTTTCCAGCGTTTCTTGAGCGATTTCTCGTCATACTCGGTAGGTGCGACAAAGAAGAAATTGACCTGCTCCCATAGTTCGGGAACGAAGTTCACACGGTCCTTGGTCAGACCGATGACCTTAGCAACCATCGATTTGTCGATATTTCGATATATCGATTCATCGAGTTTCTCTTCCAGAACCGGCATGAACATCTGAGCCAACTCCTCATTGGAACGGAGCTGGAGGTATTGGTGGTTGAACCATTTTCCCTTCTCGTAGTCGAACTTGGCGCCGGATTTGGATACACGGTCGAGGCTGAAATCCTTAATCAGTTCGTCCATGGTGTACATCTCCTGATCGCCGGATCCGTGCCATCCGAGTAGTGCGAGGAAGTTAATAACCGCCTCCGGCAGATAGCCGCTTTCGCGATAGCCGGAAGAGACGGTTCCGTCCTTTTGATTGTGGAACTCCAACGGGAAGACAGGGAAACCGAGACGGTCTCCGTCGCGCTTACTCAGTTTGCCGTTACCGTCGGGTTTGAGCAGCAGCGGCAGGTGAGCGAACTGCGGCATAGTGTCTTCCCACCCGAAGGCGCGATAAAGAAGTACGTGGAGTGGGGCAGAAGGCAACCACTCCTCGCCACGGATGACGTGGCTGATCTCCATCAAATGGTCATCCACGATATTTGCCAAATGGTAGGTTGGCAGATCATCGGCGGATTTATAGAGCACTTTATCATCGAGGATATTGGAGTTGATGACTACTTCGCCGCGGATGAGGTCGTGTACATGCACATCCTCATCGGGCTCTACTTTGAAGCGGACGACATATTTCTCACCTTTGTCCAGCAACGCTTGCACCTCGTCTGCGCTCATGGTCAGCGAGTTGCGCATCAGCATACGGGTGCGTGCGTCGTACTGGAAATTAGGTATCTCTGCGCGCTTGGCATCCAACTCCTCCAGGGTGTCAAAAGCGATATACGCATGACCGGAATCCAGCAGTTGCTTCACGTACCGGTGGTAGATCTCGCGGCGCTCGGACTGCCTGTACGGACCATGAGATCCAACGGCTTCGATTTTGCCGCTGTTCATGCGAAGTCCCTCATCGATGCCTATTCCGAGCCAGTCGAGGGCTTCGAGGATGTATTCTTCTGCTCCGGGAACGAAACGGGTGCTGTCCGTGTCTTCGATACGCAGCAACATGTCGCCGCCGTGCTGACGGGCAAACAGATAGTTATACAAGGCGGTACGCACACCGCCGATATGCAATGCCCCCGTGGGGCTTGGTGCAAAACGAACTCTTACTCTTCTTTCCATTTATAATATAGCACTTTTTATTGTATCTACGATATAGTTGATGTCCTCATCACTGACCATTGGTCCGGCGGGCAGACACATCCCGACTTTGAAAATAGCTTCGCTCACGCCATTGGTGTAGGCCGGTGAGTTTTGGAATACCGGCTGCTTATGCATCGGTTTCCATACCGGACGGGCCTCAATCTTACGCTCCAGCATATATACGCGTAGTGCTTCTACGTTTTCATTCGGCTGGCAATCGGTAGTAGGTGAATCAACCTGGTGAATAACTCCTGCTGCTCCGCCTACCGCGGATTTAACAGTCTCTTTGTAGGCATTCTCCTGCCCTTTGATACGCACCTTCGGATCTATCGTGATGGTGCAGAGCCAGTAGTTGGCATCAAAATCGGCATTGGGTGCTTCGTGCAGATGAATACCCGGAACGTCCTTCAATAACTCAGCATAGCGCGCCTGCACATGCTTGTGATGCGCCAGATGCTGACCTAAAACAGTCATCTGTCCGCGACCAATACCGGCGCATATGTTCGAAAGACGGTAGTTGAAACCGATCGTCTCGTGTTGGTAATACGGATAGGCCTCACGTGCCTGTGTTGCGAGCCACATTACTTTGTTTTTTGCCTCTGTGTCTTTGCATATCAGCGCACCGCCACCGGAGGTGGTAATCATTTTGTTGCCGTTGAAAGATAAGACTCCATAATCGCCGAAGGTACCCAATACACGACCTTTCCAACGGCTACCCATTCCTTCTGCTGCGTCCTCAATCACGGGGATCCCGTATTTGTTAGCAATAGCCATGATCTCCTCAATGCGGTACGGCATGCCGTATAGAGCAACAGGAATAATGGCTTTAGGATACTTGCCGGTTTTGGCTTTTCGGTCAATAATAGCTTTCTCTAATAGCTCCTCTGAATCGATGAATACAGGTGTAGCACCGATATAAGTAACCGGGTTTGCTGATGCGCAGAAGGTAAATGACTGACAAATAACTTCATCTCCTGCTTGCACGCCGCAAGCTATCAACGCCAAATGAATAGCGGCGGTACCGGCAGATAGGGCTACTATCTCTCGGTTAGGATTCTCACTGCCGTTTTCTTGTGAATTCACAAATTGCTTGAGGTCATCCTCAAACGCATTGACATTTGGCCCCAGAGGCACAACCCAGTTCGTATCAAAAGCCTCTTTGATGTACTTCTGCTCCAGTCCCTCTTCGGACATATGAGCCAAGCACAAATATATAGTTTTTCGTTCCATATAGATTAGATTAATATCAGTTATGTCCATTGAATGTTTCAGCCGTTGCCTCGCCTTCGTGGGATATATCTTTACGGTGTAATACATTGTGTATGGTCATAAAAATAATTCTCATATCCAGACCAAAACTGAGGTGATCAACATACCAAACATCGTATTCAAATTTTTTGGTATGAGAAATAGCATTTCGTCCATTCACTTGTGCCCATCCGGTGATACCCGGACGAACCTCATGACGACGATGTTGCTCGGGAGAGTAGAGCGGGAGGTATTTCACTAATAATGGTCTCGGACCAATCAGTGCCATGTCGCCTTTCAGTACATTGAACAACTGGGGCAACTCGTCTAATGATAGTGAGCGGATGATTTTTCCTACTTTAGTCAAACGATCCTTATCTGG
>CAJOCN010000037.1 GCA_905233255.1 Paludibacteraceae bacterium | reverse complement strand
AGCGGTGTTGATAGTAATACCACGCTCTTTCTCCTCAGGAGCGTTATCGATAGAATCGAACGAACGCTGCTCTGAAAGACCCTTCTTTGCCAATACAGTTGTAATAGCTGCAGTCAGAGTCGTTTTTCCGTGGTCAACGTGACCGATGGTACCGATGTTTACGTGCGGTTTCGAACGGTCAAATTTTTCTTTTGCCATAGTAATTCTTTAATTTTATTAACGTTAATAAACAAAAATTTGTTTGTTTAATCTTTCGTTTTTTTTAATTTAAAAAAAGGTCGGTCAATGTACGACCGTTGACCAACCTTATGATTTCGCGCAAGCGAGATCTGCAGAACAGAGTTCGCGTTAGCACGCGATCTGAGCTGCTTCCGAGAGTTGAACTCGGGACCTCATCCTTACCAAGGATGCGCTCTACCACTGAGCTAAAGCAGCATTGAGAGCGAAAGACGGGACTCAAACCCGCGACCCCCAGCTTGGAAGGCTAGTGCTCTATCGACTGAGCTACTTTCGCGCGTTCGCGTCCTTAAGCCGAACGCGTGTGTGTGGGTGCGGATGGATTCGAACCACCGAAGTCGAAGACAGCAGATTTACAGTCTGCCCCATTTGGCCACTCTGGAACACACCCTTATTTCAATGTTCATTTTGAGCCTCTAGTCGGACTCGAACCAACGACCGCTGGATTACAAATCTAGTGCTCTACCAACTGAGCTATAGAGGCGCTCGCGTTCGGCGGTGATTAGCGTACTTAGACCTCGTTCCGACGAAAAAGCGTGCAAAGGTACGGCTTTTTTTTGAATTGACCAAATATTTTTGCAAAAAAATGCAAATTTTAGTTATTTTTCTTGTTTTTTGGGTTCACTTTGCCATTTGCACGGGGGTGAGTGGACATATATACGCGTTTTATCTGCTCAAAGGTAGTGTGCGTATAAACCTGCGTTGTACTGAGCGATGCGTGACCCAAAAGTTCCTGGATCGTACGGATATCGGCTCCATTGTCTAGCATCGTGGTCGCAAACGTGTGACGAAGTACGTGCGGCGAGTGTTTCTTCAACGTGGACACCTCTCCCATACGCGTGCGTACGATAGTATATAAGGTGTTCTTCGTCAGCGGGACAATCTCGCCGGACTTCGAGCGTTTGACATAGAATGTCTTTGTTTCTTCGGCATGACGACTTGACGACATGACGTCATCTCGACATTCCTGGTACTCTCGTATCAGGCCGATAAGGGACTCGCCTATAGGCACTATCCGTTCCTTGCGCCGTTTGCCGAAGATGCGTATCTGACCCTGATTGAGGTCTATATCCGCATCCGTCAAACCAAGCATCTCCGCCTGACGCATACCCGTCTGGTAGAGCATCTCGATGACAAGATTATCCCGGAGTGCTTCAAAACTACCCGGGTTTTCAGCCATTTGTTCCTCGGATTTACGCTCCTCTGCCACCATCTCTTCGTTGCGGAAGAAAACCGGCAGCGGTTTGTCGGCTTTCGGTGAGATGATTTTCGCCGTCACGTCCCGCGGCACTTTCTTGAGCCTCAGCGCCCATTTGTAGAAACTGCGCAGGGCGGAGAGCCGTCTCTTGACGGAACGGGGTGACTGCCGCTGCTCCTCTACCAGATACAGCATCCACCCCTTGATATCATCCTCACCAACTCTGCGAATCTCATCCTCCGTTGCCTGCAGTTCAGGAAAACCCATAAAACGGCAGAAATCCCGCAGGTCATCCCTGTAAGCTTCTACGGTGCGTGGCGAGTACTTACGCTCAATAGTTATATAATCCAGAAAATGCTGAATCACGTATTTTAAATCTCCTTGCCGGTTTGCGGGTCTGACTCAAAGGGGAAGAGACCGAAGAGATCGGCATCGATACGGTCAGTCACCCATCGGAAATCCTCAGGGTTTTCACCGAACTTGATCTTATCGCCCTCTATGATCAGCAGTTTGCCCTTGTAGTCTTTAATCCAGTTCTCATAGAGGTCGTTGAGACCCTGGAGGTAGTCCAGTTTGATAGACTGCTCGTAGCCGCGGCCACGTTTCTGAATCTGCGCAACAAGCGTCGGCAGCGATGCGCGGACATAAATCAACAGATCCGGCAACTTCACCAGTGACATCATCAGGTCGAAAAGATCTTGGTAGTTGTCGAAATCACGATCGGACATGAACCCCTGCTGATGGAGATTGGGAGCAAAGATACGCGCATCCTCGTAGATCGTGCGGTCCTGAATAATATACTTATCCTGCTTGCCGATCTCTATCACATCCTTGAATCGCTTGTTGAGAAAATAGACCTGGAGATTAAACGACCAACGGGACATGTCGGCGTAGAAATCACTCAAGTACGGATTATACTCCACACTCTCAAAACGGGGCTCCCATCCATAATGTTTGGCGAGCATGTTGGTCAGGGTTGTCTTACCGCACCCGATGTTACCTGCAACTGCTATATGCATAGAACTATTGATGATTTATGATTTATTCCAATTTTGTTCACTGAAAAGGCCAAAGAGCTCCGCATCCACCTTATTGACAACGGTGCGGAAATCCGCCGGGTTGTTCTCAAAATCCATACCGTCCGACTCGATGACAAGCACCCTTCCTTCGTATTTATGGAAGATGAAATCCTCATACTTGTCATTCAAGTCCTTGAGGTAGTCGATCTGCATCGTCTGCTCATAGTCCCTGCCGCGTTTCTGGATCTGGGCTATGAGAGCCGGTACGGTCTTACGGAGATAGATCATCAGATCCGGCATTTTCATCTGCGATTTCATGAGGTCAAAGAGCTCCATGAAGGTCTCAAAATCCCGTTCAGAAAGGTCGCCGCGTTCGTAGTTATTACGCACGAACACATACACGCCCTCGAAGATCGAGCGATCCTGCACAATCGTGTGAGAGGCCTGTTGTACCGCCTTCATATCCTTGAACCGCTCCTTCAGGAAATAAGTCTCCAGACAGAATGCCCAGCGCTTGATGTCGCTGTAGTAATCCTCCAGGTACGGATTGAAATTGACGGACTCAAACCGAGGCTCCCAACCGTAATACCGCGCCAACATCTTGGTCAGCGTGGTCTTGCCTGCTCCTATATTTCCCGAAATCGCTATGTACACTACTCTACCAAATTACCGGTTACCGTATAGAGTTTGTCCCCACGGAGAATGAATACTTGTCCGTCGCGGAGAATCTTCTGTGCCCGGACCTCGTCTGTCTGTACCTCTTCTACCCCTTGCGCATCCCTTTTCTGGATGTTCTCGAAAGTGGGAGCTACGACTGCCGATCCCGTGAACACCTTCAACTCACCCGGGGCAAGCGTATAACTACCCGATGCTCTGGTGGCGCCGTTGAGGTAGTCATACCATGTTCCGGACGGAAGGGTCAGTATCTGGTTATCGGTAGCCGAGAAATTAGCCGCAGCGAACACGTTGGTTCCCCACTGAATCGTTCGTAACGCCACACGCGAACCGATATTTACCGTCGGCGTGCCGGTGAAAGCATTGGGCATCAACTGCGTACGGAGAGTGATGACCTGCGCACATTTGGTGAAGGCGGCCACACGATCGGAATTGGTAAAATAGCCTTTTATCGACGGATGAGGTTTAGTCCCCGTACGGCCGTTTTGGTCAATAGAGATGTCGTAACCGACCTCTTCAAACTGCCATAACATATGCGGGCCCTTGAGCAGCACGTTGAACGCCACGCACGCCGGTACTCGTGCTACACGCGCGCTCGTGTTCGTCTTCAGGTCACCGGCACCGTACATCTTCACTTTATACTGCATCCGCTCCTCGTCATGGCTCTCTGCATAAGAGACATAGCCATTCCTGTTCGCGTCATGCAGTGCATCGGTGTTGCCGCTCGGGTCGGGTTCCAGCCATCCCATGGCTATCTGGTAATAGGCGGAACAGAGTCCGGCACCCGTCCAGCACAACATACCGTTATTGATGAGGTCCTGATGCCCCGAACCCCAGTGCTCAAGAATCATATACGCACTCGGAGATACGGACTTGACAGTCTGGTAATAGGCCTTCAGATTCGAGTTGGCATTATTCGTCGTACCGCACAAGCCATGACTCAAATCCAAGCGGAAACCATCGATCTTATATTCTTCAAGCCAGTACCGGAATACGCGGTTGAACATCTCTTTCGCCGGACCGAAATCGTGATTCCAGTCCTGACCATAAGTCTGACCTCCCTCCGGCGGGGTAACATTGAACCACGGGTTGGAAGATAAGTCTGAACCATACGGATAGAGTTTGTTCATCGGGTTCTGACCATACGCATGGTTGAATACAAAATCTACGATTACAGCTATGCCGCGTTTATGGCACTCGTCTATCAGTTTCTTCAGATTATCGGATGAACCATAGGTCTTATCTACTGCGAAATAGAGCGTCGGGTTATAGCCCCAACTGATATTCCCCTCAAACTCCGAGACGGGCATCAACTCGATTGCATTGACTCCGAGGTTCTGGATATAATCCAGCTTGTTAGTCATACCTTTGAAGGTATGAGCTTGGGTATAGTCATACACCCATGTCTCGTAGATGATGAGGTTGTTCTTGTCCGGACGCTGGAAGTTCAGAGTAGCGTCACTCCATGCATAAGCCTCTTTGCCGGGTTGGATTACCGTTACATAACTACCATCGGCTTTTGCCGGATATGGCATAAGGGATGAATTGGCCTGCTTGGGCTCGTATTGGTCATCAGCATGCAGCACTTTCTCCGAATAGAGGTCGCAGATGATTTTCTTTACTCCGTCGGCGCGCTCCACAGCATACTGGATCCCATACTCCTGACCGGGGGTCAGCCCTGTCAACGTGATCCAGAAATAGTTTCCGTCACGCTTCATCTGGTACTCTGGTTTGAGTTTCCAGTCGGTCATGTCACCCACGAGAAAGACCCGTTTAGCCGGCGCCGTCTTACTCGCTGCATAGGTACACAATGTCACAGAGGTTCCATCCGCACCATAGTATATACCGTTACTAACGCCATCCGGACGGCTGCCGGTAATAGGTGCCACGTCCTCTACTGCACTCCACGATACCTGCGCGCACACGTACAGCGCACAAGTAAATAAGGAGACTAATGCTAAATATCGTTTCATAATACTCTTCTTCCTGTCACATCATATGTTTTACCGTCTTTGCGAATGAGCATCACACCGTTCTGCATGAATTTCTCGGGGCGGTTCTTAGTTCCCTCTACGGACTCCATTCCGGTTGGAAGCGGAGCGGTACGGTTTACCCATATCTGGTAGCTGGCATCTTTACCCATACCGGCGTCGTTCGTCTCGTAGTAGCTGGCTTTCAACACATAGCCTGCCGTAGAGAAATCCTGGTGCGCTTTGTCACCCAGACAAAGGATCAGATAACCGTACTTACCCACCATTGTAGCCTGATAGCCCGTAGCGGTTGCATACTCATCCTTCACCTCGCTCTCGCTATGCACGCCGGCTAACTTACGGGCCTCGATCATCGGTTTGATAAACTCCTTGTATTTATACCAATGCGGATAGAAGATACACGGTACACCCGGCATCGAGAGCAGGAACGCGTTTGATTGCAGCAGACGGGCCTTCATCGCATCTGTCATCGAGTTACCGCGACCGCCGAACTCGTTCTCGTTATCCAGACGCAGGAACCAGTCATGGCTGTCGATGAACGTTACGGAGTGACGACCATCGCCGCGACTCATGATGCAATCACCGCGACCGCGGCTATAATCCCATCCCGCTATCGAGTTGAACACATGCCACTTGAGGTCGAAATCCAATCCCATAAGATCGCCTTGAGCACCATTTATACGATTCCGTATCTCGTCCGTGCCACTATAACACTCCATGAATGCGATCTCCGGCTTCGCATGACGATTGTAGTTCCAGTGATGCCAGTTATTGAACCCGTCACCTTTATCATACCGGAAACCGTCATAATGCATCACATTGCGCATCCATTTCAGGTAAGCGATGAACATCTCCTGCACATATACCTTATCGTGACTCCAGTCACGTGCACCGGACCAGTTGTCGCCATCATCGTTGCTGCCCGACGCCGTACCATAGCAGTCTCCGGCCTCAGTATTGGTATTTACTTCGTCGTTCGCACAGATATAGGTCTCATTCGGTTGGAACACACCATACTCGCCGAAATCCATCTCGTAAAAATCACACCAACTGCTTTTATTCGCGCAGTGGTTGATCACTATATCTGCCACAACCTTCGAACCTGCGTTATGAAGCGCTGATATCAATGTCTCCAACTCCGCACGCGTTCCCCAGTTGGAGTTTTGGTTACTATATTGTTTGGGGTGATAACCCGCGCCGTCTCCGTACGCACTCGGTGGTAACCACACGTAGTCGAAATAAGCGCCTATCTCCGCCGCCTGAGCGGTCAACGTCGTCCATTTGGTATCTCCGTACTCACTCACACCCGGAGAACTGGCCTGATACGACTCGTTATAAAACGCTTGCATCATCACCGCCTCGCATTGCGGAGGAACAGCTCCGCGATAGACCTCACTGATATCCTCGCCTTCGCTGCAGTTAGAACCGTTGCCGATATACAATTCGTCTGCTCCGTACTTTAACTTGATATAGAAATCATAGCAACCGTTGACGGTAACATTATAATGGTCGCCGTCACGCGTAAAACCGGCTACAGAATAGTTGTTCAAATCCACAGCCCATTTGACATCGTACACAATATCGCATAGTTGTACTTTATCTCCGTTCGCTACCTGCACATGTGCCAAATACTGGGTGAAACCTTCATTTTCACCGGCAGGTTCTCCGGCAAAATAGGTCTGACCGTTCACCAGAATTCCGTAATTGGCAGCTTGCGCTAACACACAGATGAGTAGCGCAGAGACTGTCATAATGAGTATTTTTTTCATAACGCTTGTTTTTTATAACTCACGTCCTGTTACGTCGAATACTTTCTCGTCGCGCACGATACGCAGTTGACCGTCGATAATCACCTTGCGTGCTTTCTCACCGGCCTTTGTATTGTCAATCCCTTGCGTTCCGCCACCCATTAGAGTCTTTCCGGAAAGTGCTTCACGGGACAACTCTACCGTTCCGTCTCCGTTGTCATACAGATAAAGGGTATGCGTTCCGGCAGGAATGAATAACTTCTCTCCTCCGGTTGTTAACATCGTCACATGAGTATCCTCCGAATAAGCGGCGGACATGTATTGTACACCCGGTACACCATGAACCTGGTAAACCACAAAGATATAACCCTTGTCACTTACCGTAATCTCCGACATACCGTCATAGAAGATGCCACCTTCCATCTCGTTGTTGATATCCTGACCATCTACATAGCCCTTCCAATACCAATAGCCATCTGCATCCGAACCGCCTTGACCGCCTTGCCCCCCTTGGCCTCCTTGGCCTCCTTGGCCTCCTTGACCGCCTGAAATGTCTTCACCGGCGGGACTACCGCAATTACCTGGTCCTACATATAACTGATCTTGTTGGTCCTTTATCTTGATATAAAAATCATAACATCCGCTCTCGTTTATCGTGTATTTGTCACCATCACGCTGGATCGCGGGTACAGACGCTCCGTCCAGATTTACAGCCCAGGTGGCATAATTGCTACCCTTGTCACATAACTGGCAATAATCGCCGGAATTCAGCGACAGGCCAAGTACCATAAATTCTTTGAAAGACGGATCACCCGGGGAGGGGTTCTCTGCGCCTGCATAATAGGTCTTGCCATTGACCAGGATACCAAACTGAGCATACATGCCTGCAGCCATCATCACTGCGGCAAACAAAGCAAACATCTTTTTCATGATAGTTTAAATTTTAGATTGTTGGTTGTTTTTTTATTGTACACGGTTACCCATTACGTCAAATACCTGCTCGCCGCAACGGATATAGAGCTTGCCCTCTTTGATGAACTTTTCCCCTCTGACGGCGGACGGCTGACCGCTGACTGTCTCTATTCCCTGCGTGCGGTCGATGCGCTCCGTGTTCTTGTCCCCGCGCGCGCTATTCATCTTATAATATACGCCGTAATTAGTGCCCTTCACAGCAAGCGTAAAGCCCGCCGGAGTGCTGCCGTAACCCGAGTTCGGGCCAACCAGCAGACGGATCTGACCGTTCTTACCGGTGATAGTCGCCTTGTAATAGCCGTTACCCGCCTCGTCACTCACGGCACTCTCGCTATGTACGCCGGTTTTATAACGGGCGTTGATCATCTTCTTGATGTCGCTCTTGAAGGTCACCCAGTGCGGATAGAACACACACGGCACACCCGGCATCGACAGCATATAGGCATAGCATTGCAGGATCTTGTCTCTGCACACGCTCATCGAGTTGCCCGCGCCGCAGAACTCATTGTCATCGCGCTGGAACGAGTCATGGCTGTCCAGGAACGTGACTGCGTAACGCCCCTTACCTGCACCTAACAGACCTGCACCCTTCAACGCTGCGTAGTTGCCTGCGGCTATACCATTGTTAAAGGCCGTGTACTTCGTCGCGAAATCAAAAGTCAGGGTATTCCAACCGGCATCGTTCAAATGGCTCTGAAGAACATCCGGATTGCCGTCCCACATCTCCATCACGCTGAAATAAGCCTGCGCGGCGGTGTTATACTCGTTGATATGACTGTTATGGAAACCCTTGCAATAGTCGTAGCGGAAACCATCTACCTTCACCACGTTACGCATCCAGTTCAGATATGCCTTGAGCATCGTACGTACCTCTGCATTCCGATGATCCCAGTCACGACCGGAATCATAATTACCCTCGCTTCCGTAACCGTCATCCGCCGCGCCGGTCGCCTTACCTTTGCAACTGCCTGCTGATGAATCGTAATTCATCTCGTCCGTCTGGCATATCCACGACGGCTTGGGAGAATAAACACCATATGGCGAGAAATTCAAGGTCGCAAACGAGCACCAACCGGAACCGCCGGCTACGTGGTTGATAACAATATCCGCCACTACGCGAGCACCGTTCTGATGCAGTTTCTCGATTAACTCTTTCAGTTTGACCTTGACTCCCCAATCGCTGTCCAGATTGCTGTATTGTATCGGCAGATAGCCTGTTCCGCCGGTAGACTTGGACATAGGCGGCAACCATACCAGATCAAACCATTGACCTATCTCCTCTGCGGCCTTTAGGCCGTTGCCCACGTCAGTTCCTAACAGGATATTCCATTTGGTACTGCCGTACCCTTTATCTTTGTAACTGTCCCAATAGAACGCCTGCAACATGACATCCGGACACTGAGCCGGAGCAGAGGTTGTATAACCCGTTCCGGGTGTTACCGGATCAACGGGGGTAGAGCCGTCGCCCGCGTCTTCTATATACCACATATCATCTTCAAATTTCAACTTGATATAGATATTATAGTTGCTCGCTTCGTTGCACGTCAGCGACGTTGCACTCATGGTAAAATGTTCCCATGCTCCATACTCATCCAACACTCCTATGTGCCATTCTGCGCCCTCTCCGTTATTACCGCCCGCATCAAAGCACGTCAGCTTGTCGCCGGCCTTCAACGGCACATTGAGCGCCGCATACTGAGTACGACCCTGATAATCCGTGTCGCCTGTATTGGTCGCAGCGTAATCTGTTTTCCCGTTCACACGCACATAAAAAGGCGCTGCCAGCATACTCATACTGACCGCCGTTCCCATCAAGAATACAAATAGTTTTTTCATCGTATTATTTATCTGTTAATTAGTTTCCTCTTATTCTGTTTCCGAGCGCATCATACACCTGCTCGCCGCAACGGATATAGAGCTTCCCGTCCCGGATGAACTTCTCTCCTCTGACAGCTGACGGCTGATGACTGATTTCTTCTATGCCCTGTGCCCCCATCTTGGCATACACGGTATAGCCTTCGCCTTCAATCGCCACTTCAAATCCTTCCGGTACCGTCATATCACGGTTATCGCCCAACCGGACAACCACCTGGCCACGATGACCTTGTACCTTGCCACTGTATTTCTTCTGGGCTCCGCTCTCTTCGCTTACTACACTCTCGCTGTGGATTCCTACCCGCTTGCGGAGAGCAATCAGTTGGTTGATCTCTTCCGAATAACTCTTCCAGTGCGGATAGAACACACACGGCACACCCGGCATCATCAGTATATAAGCATAAGCCTGCATCACACGCCTATGCGTCACCGAATCGCTCAACTGAGTCTTACCGTTAAACTGGTTCTCTCCATAGGATGAACGCTCGAACGTATCATGGTTGTCAACAAACGTCACGGCGTATTTGCCATACCCCTTGCCGCGCAGACTATTCGACGGGTTGCGCAAACCGCCGTACGCATAAGGAGCCTTACAGATGGCGTCATGCAACTTGTACTTCAACGGAAAATCAAAAATCATCGTGTTATAGTTCGTTGCTTTCAGGTGTGCCACCTGTCTGTCTATGCTCTCCCAGAATTCCGACACGGACAAATAAGGATGACTCGCTTCGTTGTACATTCTTAGATACGAACCCGCATAACCTAACGTCATGTCATATCGAAATCCGTCGTACTGCATCACATCGAGCATCCATTGCACATAGGCTTTTGCCCAACTCTGTACGTACTCATTCTTGTGATCCAAGTCACGCGCACCATCGAAATTGGTTCCCGAGTCTTCCGCACCACGGTCATCGGTGGATGCATTATAGCAACTCGATTCGCTTTTGGTAAAGCCCTCGTCAAAACGACAGATATGTTTCTGCGTCAACTGATACGAACCGTACTGTCCGAAATTATCACCATAGAAATCGCACCAACTGCTTTTGTTCCCGCGGTGGTTGATCACAATATCTGCCAGCACTTTCGTGCCGCCTCTGTGCAGAGCCTTGATCAGGTTCTGCAACTGCAGCTTCGGACCCCAGTCACCATTCTGATCACTCAGGCACTTATGGGTATAACCCACACCGCCACCGCTCGCACTCGGCGGAAACCACACCAGATCAAAATTCTCGGTAATAGCGGTTGTATCTCTCAGCAAGTAATTCCATTTGGTGCAACCGTATTTGGCATTAGTCTTGTAACTATCCCAATAAAAAGCCTGCAGCATCACATCCTCACACTCCGCCGGCACACCGATATTCCCCGGTTCTTCACTTGGTGCCGCAGCACCCGCCGCAGCATGTATGTCCTCCGCACGCAGCGCACCCGCGTTCGCGCCCAAAATAATTGCTAAAATAGATAGAATGACTTTTTTCATGGTTTTAACTTTGTTAAATTCGGTGCAAAGTTACTACAAAATTTTGAAATACGCAAACTTTTTTGGGAAAAAAAAGACTGTTTATATACTATTTATCGGATCAATACCGTATCCTATGCAATCCTATATATACTATGTATATATAATTGTGATTTTACATTTTCTTTTTTTCCCGTTGTTTCTTCTACATGAAACTCGACACGCCACCCTGCGTAATCCATTTTATATACACGCGCAGGATCATTCTGATACGCCGGACGAGGATCTTGAGACAAGATATATTTAATATCTTCCAAAACCCAATTCGGAATTTCCGCGACTTTATCGGTATTGAATGCTACTTTTTGCTTGCTTTTATGCTTATTTTCACCTGTCACCAACTCCGCAAACCGAACCTCCAATTGATAATCTTTTGTTTCCTCCGCAAAACCGTTCTGCGCTTCCGGATGGGAGTCGCTAAAACTCAGATACGGCTTGATATCATAGATCGGCGTCCCGTCCAGCACATCCGCCCCGCTCACAATCAACTCCATCCGACCATCCTTGGTACTTGGTACTTGGTCTCTTCGTACTTCGATCAACTTGACGCTGCTCAACCCGATCGGATTAGGCCTGAACGGACTCCGGGTCGCAAAAACGCCCATCCGCTTATTCCCGCCCAACCGCGGCGGACGCACCGTCGGAGACCATTCCTTTGTACATTGTACATTGTCCCTTTGTACTTCACTAAATCCCCATATCAGCCACAGGTGGCTATACCCTTCTATTCCGCGAAGCGCTTCGCGCACGTTATACTCCGGCTCAAAAACAATCCTCGTCAGGATAGGACTCTCCTCCCTGCTCTGCCGCGGAATACCGAACTTATCCGTGTGCCCGTTATGGGCGTATGCAATTACTTTTAATTCCATATTTTTATATGTAACGCTCATGCATGGTCGATAAAAACACCGCAAAATTACAAAAAAATACACATATTTGCAAAAAAAATGCAAAAAAATTTGCGTATTCCAAAAAAAAGCAGTACTTTTGCACCCGCTTTCGTCTGAGGAGCATATTTTTTGCCCTTTCCGGCGGAGGCCGGTTTTCCCGATTAACGGGAACACCTCCGGGTGCCATAGCTCAGTTGGTAGAGCAAAGGACTGAAAATCCTTGTGTCCCTAGTTCGATTCTCGGTGGCACCACGAAAAAGAGGCTTTTACGAGCCTCTTTTTCTTTATCTTTCACTTTTCATCTTTCATTTTTCATCTTTCATTTTTCACTTTTCAGTATTCCTTCTTCTCCAGGTCATACCGGAAACCGACATACACCTTCCATCCCATCGTCGGGCCGCAGACCATCGACGCATCGAAATCCGGACCGAAAGGATTGAAACTATCTATGATCGGATGGTCCTGCCGGAAGTTCGTCATGTTCTCCGCACCCACGTACAGACTGCACGTGCGCCAGTATTTGGTGATCTGCGCCATCAGCTGCGGGTACCAGTTCATCGGCTTGAACGTACCATACCCGCCGGCTAAATCTCCGTACGCCGTAAACCCGTCCGGCATACGTCCCACGCCGTTGAACTGCGCCGTGACATCGAACTGCCATTTCTTGAGCGGCGTCTGGTAACTGGTGGAGACGATCCCCTTGAACCGGTTCGTGAGCGCTTTCGACCGCAGCCGGTAGATGCCGTCCGCACCTTTCGTGGTCTGCTCCACATCGGTCCAACGGAACGCCGCCGTCCATGTCCAGCCCCGCAGCACCTCCATCGACGCCTCTATCTGCGCGCTGTGCGCAAAAGACTTCGCGCCCTCCACATCGCGCTGGTTATAGATATAGACCGCATGCGGGTCCTGGTCCATGTCCACGATCAGCGAATTGATGAAATGCGTGTAGTAATACTCCGCGGAGAGTTGTAACTCCTTGCTGCCCATCGGGATATAGAACGTCGTACTGAGTCCCGTATTCACCGCCCTTTCCTGCTTGATATTGTCCGTCAGATGCAGCACACGGCTGGAGGGCAGTATAAACGCATTATCGGCGATGGCGTTCGGACTCCGATAGCCCATTCCCACGCTGCCTCGCAGCGTCCACCACTCGAACGGCGTGTACCGTATATTCGCCCGCGGCGTCACGAAGAACCCGTAGCGCGTCGAATAATCCGCCCGCACACCGGCTACCAGCGACAGCATCTCATCGTACTTGAGGTTATACTCCGCGAAGATGCCCGGCACTACCTCCAAGCGGTCCAACGCCTGCGGCAGGATACTCAGCCTCTCGCGATAGTTATCGATATTCACGCTCAGTCCGGCACTCAGTCTATGGTCGTTATCCACTTCGCCGCCGCCCTCAAAATTCCCTTGGTAGATGGCATTGAGGTACGCATTGAGTTGGTTGGCTTTCCAGTTCCGCACGCCATACAGATTATCCAGATTATGGTAACTGACTGCCGTGATGACCGCTACGGACGAACCGCTCTCGGGGTCGAACACATAGCCGTTCTTCATGAACCCTTCCACGCGCCATGTATCTAAATTGATATGGTACGGATTAGCTATCGTGTCCGCTAACTGTCCGCCTCTCCGCCTGTCGTACAGACCGCGCACAAAGGCTTGGAACGTATATTCGCCTTTCCGGTAGAACCACCGGTTCGCCACATTGGCGTTCTGCGTCTTCGGCATGTCGGCGAACGAGTCTTTGTTGCCGTCCATGCCCATGAAACCGCCCGTGTAATGCGCCAGCACACCGGTATAGAGCGACTCCCGCTGGTCGGCATTCTTCAGCGGCACTTGCCATCCGCCCATGAGGTTGATCTCCCCCATCGCCTCGGAGTTGACCATCAGATTGAGCGACAGCGGGTTCTGTATCTGCGGTTTGAGCAGCTCCACGTTGATCTGTCCCGAGGTCGCTTCATAGCCGTTGATGACCGACGATGTGCCTTTGCTTACCTGTATCGAACTCATCCACGGACCGGGTATATACTCTAATCCGAAGTTCTGCGCCAGACCTCTTACCGCCGGCGTGTTCTCCTGGATCAACTGCACATACGTGCCGCTCAGACCTAACAGACGGATCTGTTTGGCACCCGTGGCGGCATCCGAATACGCCACATCGACCGACGCATTCGTCTCAAACGCCTCGCTGAGGTTGCAGCACGCCGCGCGGCATAACTCCTCTCCGTTGATCTTCTCCGTATCGAATGCCTCCGTACGGCTCTTCACTTTCCCTTTCTTGCGCTGTACGACCGTGATCTCCTCTACCTCGAAATCGCTCTTCTCTTGCGCCCACATACCCACGCATAGGGATAGACATAGTAATATGGTATAATACTTTTTGTACATTATTGCAAAATTTTCTGCAAAAGTACTGCTTTTATTTGGAATACGCAATCCCTATAAATGGGGATTTGTTAGAAATTATACTTCGTCATCAGCTGCACGCGGTGGTTGGTCACCCAATGCAGTCCTTCGTTCACTAATCCGTTCGCGCCCACTGCCCCTCGTCCGTATTGTACGGATGTGATCTCGTACTCGCAGCCCAACTGGAACTTACCGATGGTCCATAGTATCGTCGGCGACATTCTCCACATCTGGAGCAGGTTATTCGTCCGCGGGACATAAAAGTCCATCGCCCCGTTGCCGTCCGCATCTATCAATGCCTCTTTGGTGCCGAAACTACGCATGTAACCGCCAAACAGAATACCCTGCAGCTTCTGCGGGTGCTTGTCTTCCTGCTTGCCCACTCTGCCGCCATAGACGATGCTGACCCAGGAGGAGGATGTCCTTGTCGGCGTGTACTCCCAACTGCCGTCCACGTTCACTTTCTTCACGCCGTAACCGCCGTTGAGGTTCATATGCTCGCCTGCCTCCGCGAAGATCGTCTTCGCTTTGATGGAGAACTCACCCCGACTATACTGCGCATACAGGAACGGCGAAGCCGTCGTCAGACGGTCTTTCACCTTCACCCGCACGCCTTTGACTTCGCCCGTATGCCGCGGACTGATACTCAGCACATCCGCGCCGGCACGCACGAGCCATCCTTGGTGATGGAAAGAGAGTCCCAGATAAGCCTCCGGCGTCTTGCTATAGGCTATATACTCCGCCGAAGCTCCGTCCGGTCCGACCGAGCAATACTGCATCTGCCAGAGACCAGCCGCCGTCAGCGTAAAATAGCGTCCTAAATGAGCGTCCATGCGCACCTGCGGAGAGCGGTTGAACGGACCGAACGGTGCACCCGGATTGAGCGCAATCACATCGCTCAGATCAGCCGCCATCGGATGCCAAGTCTGACCGATCAGCAACTCCACACGCGCATAGTCCTTGCCCATCTTCAGGCTGTCCCATGCGAGCGTCAGATACGCGTGCCGCAGCCTGAACTGCGCCGCGCCGCTCAACGGGTGCCGCCCTTGCCCTTTCACACTCAGCCCGGCATAGAAATCCGCTTCTATCTTAGCGCCGAACTCCGTTCCGCGCCACTGATAACCCACGATATTCAGTCCCACACGGGTGCTCAGCGAGAGAAAACGGAAACTGCTGACGGCATTCAGATCCTCACGCGGCACGCCGGACACAGCGGCTTCCGCCTCTGTCTGGTTCCACGCTTCGTCCATCGGCTGGAAATGGTACAGATCGCCCGTTCCGGCGTAACACTCACGGCTGTCGTACGTGAAGTAGTTACGGATAAACCCGTAGGGCTTGAAATGCTGCTTGAGATGACTCTTCACCGCTTCTTTCTTCGCCACACGCGCACTATCCGCCTCAGCGGCTTGCACCGCCGCCACGCACGCCATCAGCGCTGCTAATACTATGGATACCTTAATCTTCAAATCGATTTTATATACTTGTCTGCCTCAATGGCCGCTTTCGCGCCGGAACCGGCAGCTACAATCGCCTGCCTGTAATGCGGGTCGGCACAATCGCCTGCGGCAAACACACCCGGCACGTTCGTCCGCGGACTGTCACCATCGACGATGATGTAACCCTCCGCGTCGCGGTTCACGTAGTCCTTGAACAGCTCCGTATTCGGGTGGTGACCGATAGCCAAGAAGAAACCGTCGATAGCGATATGCTTCATCACCTCGTCCGCCTCACCTTTGCGATATACTAAATCGGCACCTTGCACCTTGCCTTCACCCGTCAACTGAACCGTGTTGTGCTCGAAGAGCACCTCAATCTTGGGGTTGTTCAATACGCGCTGCTGCATGATCTCCGAAGCACGCAGATACGGTTTGCGCACGATCATATAGACTTTCTCGCAGAGCCCGGCGAGGTAGTTCGCTTCCTCGCAGGCTGTGTCGCCGCCGCCTACTACCGCTACGGTCTTCTTGCGGTAGAAGAAACCGTCGCAGGTGGCGCAGGCACTCACGCCACGGCCCTTGTAGGTGCGCTCGGACTCAATGCCGAGGTATTTCGCAGAAGCGCCCGTAGCGATGATGACTGCGTCCGCTTCGTACTCCTCGGTATCTTCCACCCACACTTTTTTCGGGCTGACAGAGAAATCTACCTTCGTCACTACGCCCGATACGAACTGCGTACCGAAACGCTCGGCTTGCCTTTTCATGTCGTCCATCATCTGGAACGGCTCCACGCCGTCCGGGTAGCCGGGGAAGTTCTCTACCTCGGTAGTAGTGGTCAACTGTCCGCCGAGTTGCGGACCCTCAATCAGTACCGGAGCCAAATTAGCACGGCTCGCATAGATGGCAGCCGTGTATCCCGCAGGACCGCTGCCGATTATCAAACATTTTACTCTATTTGCCATTCGTAATTCGTAATTTGTAATTCGTAATTTACCTATAATCTCATATCGTTTACATACGTATCTTTTTCGGCCTGAATGCTGAAAACTGACTTATCCTTTGTCCCTTGTACCTTGTCACTTGGCACGAACTTCGGCTCTTTCAGTTTCAGGGTCGAAATCTTCTTACCTTCTTTGATTTCCACCGACAGGGGCATGAGGTCGCTGTTCCGGAGTTTCAACACAAAGCGGTTGATACCTATACTCTGGTCTTTCGGCGTCAGCGTCACGATGGTCTGTTGTCCGTCTTGGGTCGTCCGTTCCGTCACGTTGCATACCGGCACAAGGGCTTTGGCGTACAGCAGCGGGTTAGCTTCCACCAGCTCCTGTTCCGTGGGATTGGAGAGCGTCAACTCGTCAGTCTGAGCGGAGTACATATACATCGTCTTACCGTCGTACGCCGCCTCTATGTCCATCATCTCCAGCCGGAACTTGTTCCCTTGCATGATAATCTCTCCGGGATAGTTCATCGGGGCGTTCACCTCTTCCGCTACCGTTACGGTGAAAGCCGACTGCAGCGTCTTTTGTTCCAGGTTCGCCATAAACGAACTAAGGACAGTCAGTATGGTCAGTAACAGTTTCATATCGTTTTTGCGTGCAAAGGTACAACTTTTTTTGCATATATGCAAGAAAAATCGCCCCGAAGGACGATTTTTGTTGTAGCGCCGGCGGGTTTAGTCATCCAAACCGCGCATTTGCAGATTGCGGTCGAACTTAATCTCTATCTTGTTGTTCAACTCCGCTTTCCATCCCCATCCGCTTTTGCCCCATTCAACGATGAGAGCTTGCGGGAAAGAGGCTTTCACCTGCTGGCGAACGACCTCCGGCACCAGTGCCTCGGGAACCGCTTCATACTGGTAATCCACTTTGCGGAGGGAACCGTCCTCTTCAAACTCAAACTCCTTCCCGTCGTTGAAGCGGACACTGTATTCGTCTCCGCCGAAGAACTCGGGATCCAGTTTGACGTAAGCGATGTCCGCTACGTTCTTGTATTGCTGTACTATAGCCTGAGCGGCTGCCGGGAGCTGGTCGAAAGTGATGATCCGGTCATTGTCTGCGCATGCGCTGAAGATGCTGCATACAGCTGCGAAAGTTGCGATAATGAACTTTTTCATGATGATGCAATTTTATGGGTTATTACTCATTTTTGCAGAGATCTGTTCAAGTGTATCTCTCACTAAAATACAGCAAATATCGTGCCAAACCACTACAAGGTAATAATTCGTACGTCAAAGATCGCTTGAAACCATGGCCTTTTCGATTTCGAGTGCAAAGGTACGATGCGGGGGATTAAGGCGTGCTGTTATAATAGTCCCGTCATATAAACCGGCACAAGCAAAGTTTCTCCGTCCTTGCGGAGATCTTTTGTATATAACAAATAGCGATTCCCGATTCTTGACGAGTATTTCTCGCAAAATGCATCCAATGACGCGTGTGTCTTGTATTTTCTTCCCACGAGACAACATAAAATCAATCTCATAGTTATGCTTTTTGTCTTTCGGAAAAGTGTAATAGAACAACTCATTTCCGGCTGCAGTAAGCATCTGTGCAATAAGATTTTCGTATATATAACCAAGATTTGCTTCCAGTTTGTCACTCAACAATTTATCATAGATAATATTTTCTGTGTACTCTTTATCCCAGAAACATAGCGTTACAAACAGCCCTGTATCTGCTACAAACATTTTATAGCGTTCCGGATCTTTATTCAAGGACATACCTACATTAGGGTCTGTACAATGGTAACTGAATAACACTGTCTTGCTTTGCTCCAAATCTTGCAGCAATTCATTCATCTTGGTTTCTGTCTGCCGACCTATAACCGTGTATGGCTGGTAACGCGACTCATTATTGCTTAATTGCGCAGGGATATTCTTGAATAATCGTTCTGCATTCCCGCCGGTATCTAATTTCTGGAAATCATCCAGATATAATTGGATTATATTGCGTTTGGTCTTATCTACCAGACTCAAATTACTCGTATCAAGAAAAGTGTTTACTGCCTGAGGCATTCCACCAACAAGCATGTATAATCGCAGCTCACGCATTTGCTTGCGAGTAACCCCATCTCCTATGGACATACGGGCATCAAACTGTTGTTTCAGTAGCGGTATTGTTGCGGTATCACCCAATGCCCAACGGAACTCTTCATAGTCCATGGGCAACATCGCAATACGATTTTCTTCACTCGGAATAGTAATCTTTTGTGTGTTCTTTTTAATACTAATAAGCGACCCCGTCTCAATATAGTCATACCGCCCATCTTTGACAAGATATTTGATTGCCTGACGCGCGCGGGGGCAATTTTGTACTTCATCAAAGATGATTACGGATTTACGGGCATGAAGTGTCACATTATAATGTTGTTGTAGTTTTACAAAAATTCTATCAAGATTCATTAAGTTATTCCATAAATCCAATATCTCTTGATCTACTTCGTTGAAGTCAATGAGTATATATGATTCGTACTCTTGCCGCGCAAACAACTCTACTATTGTTGACTTGCCCACACGACGTGCACCTTCGACCAAAATAGCAGTACTACCATTCGCATTCTGCTTCCACTCTAATAATTGCTGATAAATCTTTCGTTTAAATACTCTTTCCATATACTCATTCTTAAAAAACGCTGCAAAGTTACATAAAAAATTCCTATCCCGCAAATTTTTTCATTGAAAACTTGCACTATCCCGTAAATTTATGCATTTTTATATGGACTATTGCTATTACATCCCGTAATCAATACTAAAGAAATAGTATGAAAGGCATATTTTACACTATCCCGCAAATTTTTAGAGCCGAAACACGCACTATCCCCAAAATGTTTAGAGGCAAAATATACTCTGAGCGTAAAATGTTGCTTAATATCCACAGACTTTAATCTTCTTATTCGTTGTAATTATTTCAATTCGTTTGGTTGTTCTGCTTTTCCAGTTGGGATTTCAAGGATGCAAGGGCACGGCGGTGGAGGTTGTAGAAGTTGGGAAGGGAGACTTCCAATTCTTCTGCCATCAGTTGTGGTGTGTAATGTTCTCGATAAAGCCCAATTAATAATCTGCGGTACCGCGGATTAAGCAGGTTGTCCAATGCATCGGCTATGGCGTATTGTTTCTCGTTAGGTTGCCCGGCAAACAGGCTGTCCTCGTCCGAGAACTTGTCCATCTGTTCCGGCTCCATATTGATTGTGTGCCTGTCGTTCCAAGGGTCAAAATGTGTTGTTGTGTTCATGTGCGGTTGTGTTTTGTGTTAATCGATTCGTGTTTTATATACCCCTCCATATATAAGTAAAAAAAAAACTAAAATCTATCACCTTAAGAGCAACTTTTTTTCATTTTTTTGCAAAGATCAAAAGCGATAGTGTGTAAAATATATTTTCTTGCAAATAAAATATTGGTATAAGAAATTTTCTGCCTATCCTAGTGACTATATAATGTATTGGATTAGACAGAAAATTACTTCAAATTTATACTAAATACGCATCATATCATGAAAAAATATTTTCATACATAACCTTATAAAGTATACCTTTTCCTTTGGTTGCTATTGGGAAGGTTTCCATATCTGCATAATTAATATATTTAACTTTCTTTATATATGGCAAGAATCCTTCGACAGAGAATTCTATCATTGGATTTTGCTTTAATATGTCAGATAACAAGTGCATTAAAACTTCAAAACCTACTGTTGACTGTAATATGCTCTGCGGTTTTCCCATTCCATCGTATTCCCAATACATATAAAGTTCTTTTGACTTTTTACATGAAGAACTTTTGATATATCATTTCTCCCATCTTTCTATATTGACTTGAAGTATATGATCTAAAAGAAAAACTTTCTATTCCATTTAATTTATTATAATATTCATCTGGTGTATATAGCTGATTTTTCTCAACAAGCAAACGTAATACATTTAGGATACCATTAATCAGAACGACACCCAGTATTCCATTTTTATTAACCGCGCTATATGATTCCCATCGATTATCTAGTTCCAAATGTTTTTTAAATGCAATTAAAATATCTCTTATTTTTGTTGAACAAAACTCCACATATTGCTGTCTTAATTCATCGTCATTACAATTTTTCTCAATCAATTTTAACTTATTAGGATTGTCCCATACCCTAAATAAACTATCGGAAGCAGTACTATCTAGTTTAATTAGTGGCCTTAATCCATAACTAACAATGGATGCTGTACTAATTTTATGTTTATCATATGAATATTGTACTAATTTGGAACGCAACGGGCCATTCTCATTAAGAACTTTCAATATATCTTTTCCAATTGCTATAGTAGAGAATGGCGACACAATCAGTTCTATCTCCTGCTGTAACGCAGAATTGATTTTCTTTTGATTTTTATTAATCTCCAAGAATAGATTAGCTTCAAATCGATTTTGTTCATATTGGCTTTCTTGAGGTGGATATATGATACATGTAACTAACAGGTTTTGTTGTTGTCTTAGCGTCCTTATTGTGTTTTCATAGATATCATTCCCCTCATGATAAGCATATATTCTATGTTGCCCATCGATGATTCCGATAATATTATATTTATCTTTGATCTCAATAATGATATTTTCTATGTGGGCAGAATTATTTGAAGCAAAATCACCTGCTTTATTAATATTGATTTGTTCTTCGCGCTCGCATTTATTCTCTGCATCAAATCTAATCTTTTTTAAAGCAATATCATCAATAGAGATAGTCGCTATAATATTATTAATAAACACTCTTCCCTGTTCGTGAAGATACTTTCGCATGCTTGTAATTTTAGAATTCTCAAGCATTCTTTGATATAAACGAATGTTTTCTTCTTGTCGCCAACTTTCGCGACGCAAAACATATGCACGGCGTATTAATGATTCCGCATCAATATAAAAAGATATAATTTTATATCCTTTTCTAAAAGAACTTCTCGATTCAGGCAGTATATATCCCTTATATTTACTAGATGAGGATGAATTTAATATGTTTTCTGCATAATCTTGATGTGGTATATTTACATAATTTAGAAATTCATATTTAGCTGATCTCTTGATAACTTTTGTTAGCATTTTAAAATATTGAACAATATGATAATCGAAGAAATATACTGACGAAACATTTCGACGTTGTTCCTCGCCGACATCATATCTAGAACAATATAGTATTCTCAATTGTAATTGATAAGTTTGAGGATATTTCTCTTTTATCTTCTCATTATAATATTTTTTAAATACATCATTAGGGAATTTTTCTATTAAAAAATCTATAAATGCCGTATAGTTTTCATTAACTTTATTATAGAATACTGATTTTTTAAGTAAGTGATCACCCGGTTTCTGCTCTGTAGTATATTCTATCAACAATATGACATTTTCACAAACAAAAACATCATCCATCTCCGTAGTGCGATTATCATAAGTGAAATGTACACCAGCAATTCCAGGGATACGTTCATATCCCATATTTGAAAATATTTTTCGTATTTCATTTTGCTGATTTTTCTTCTCCCGATTCTTCGCTTGCTGAATTTTACGAGCTAATTTTTGCTCTGGAGTCAGAACAACCTTCTTGTGTGTTTTTCTTTTAGTCTCCATAATTTTTCTCATCTATATTGAGTTTAATTTTACTATATATTTTTGCCTTTGTATCATCCTTCTGCGACAAATATTGGGAAGTGTTTGTTAGAGAATATGAATAAAATTTCTTAACATTTCCCAATTGTTCTGCATATTTGAATGTTGGCAAAATACCATATTTAGATAGCGGAGGAATAATTATTATCTGTTGAATAATCTTGTCACATGCGTCATGGAATAATCTATCTACGATGATTGAATATTCAACGTGCAATCGCTGATCAACTAACTCTCCACGATGCACTACTATTCTGGCATTCGCATGTGTTTGCTCTTCTATTTTCTTTAATAACACACGCCCATATTTCAGAGCTCGAAGGTCCCAGATAGTTTCTTCAAATTCCTTTTGTCCTTTCCTTTCCAAAAAACTTTCGTATTCATGCTTCCCCTCGTTCCGTGTTTTTGCGAGATATTCTTGAGATTGAGCAATATATTTAGGATTCAGTTCCACTCCGATATATCTCCGTCGCATATAAGATGCTTGAGCGATAACAGCGCCGCTTCCAGAAAATGGATCTAAAACGACATCATTTTCATTGGTACTTAATAGTATCATAGTAGCCACCATTTCTTTTGGCAAAGGGCAAAAATGACGCACATATTTCTTTCCCCAAGATCCTTGGACTGGTATAGGATATTTCCAGACTTGATCTAATGCTTTTCCTTTGGGATTATAACGCTCCGGATACTTAACCCACCATCGTTTCAATTGTTGGGAATCATAAACCCTAATAACATCTTTGTTGTACTTATATTTCTCGTTTTTAGAAAAGAATAAGATATATTCTATCTTTTTCTGAACGAAACCACTTGAAGACCATGGAACTGTTTTATCCTTTTCCCATATAATTATATCTTGAAAATGCCAACCAACTTCTTTTAATTTATTAGCCAAATCAAATGGCAACGGAACAATGGATCCATTTCGCTTAAATGTATCTATAATTATCCATAATGTACCATCATCTTTCGTTCGTTGTAATATTTGTTTAAATACTGATTGAAGATCATTTAGGTACTTTTCGTAAGTCTGTCCAAAACCGATCTGATCATCAACCCCATAATCTTTCATATCGTAATAAGGGGGAGAGGTGATCGTCGTTTGCACTATTGTATCTTGAGGCAATACAGATAGAATATTTCTTGAATCAATGTTATGTACTACATCTATAATATTAGCCATATGGAGACTATTTACAAATTATGAGTTTATATTATTTCGAAATATTAGTATTTCTGTTTATTAGGGATCACACCGCGTACTCCACCTTTGGGATTCTCAACATCGCCTTTGTAACGAGGTATGAGGTGCATGTGACAATGGAAAACCGATTGACCTGCGGCTGCATTGACATTGATGCCGATATTATAACCATCTGGATGAAATTCTTCCTCCACTTTCTGTTTGACGAACGAAAGCATGTTATTCATCGCTTCGCGTTCTTGGTTGGTCAAATCGAAATAGGAAGATACATGTCTGCGCGGAATAATCAATGCATGTCCCGGAGAAACAGGATAACCGTCATAGAACGCAACACACAAATCCGTTTCACAAATAATACCGACACGGCGCGACAAATCGCAGAACGGACAAGTCCGTTTCTCGGAACGGGGTAGTTTGTTGAAGTGAACGTATTGATATAATTCGTACGTTTGATTATGCACCAAACTCTTGAACGGCAGCACAACATTACATTGATAGGTATATTGCTTGTGAATGGCATGCAGCCGGAAGCCTTCTTCCTTCAAATCGCGTCTTACGGCATAGTATGCAACGCCGTTCGGTTTCAAGAGATTGCTCACCATCATCATCACATCCGCTTGTGCGTATGGTTCAAGTACATTTAGCACATAGACGCAGATGATTGTGTCGAACTTGCCTTGCGGAAACTCGGGACGATAGTAATAGTCATAACCGGTAATATCATACCCCTGCCGCTTTAACTCGTCTGTATCATAGCCAAAACCACAGCCGAAATCAAGTATTCGACCTTTCAACAAATCGTGCTGTAGCAAATAGCGAGTCGGCACAGAGATGTCTGTGCGTTGCAAAGCGGTTAAATATGGATGGTTAATCATTTCGGGATTCATAGTATTAGTAGTTCCAAAGTTCAAAACCCATGTTCAGTGCGATCTGGTGCATCGGTGCGTATGTCCGACGGAAGCATTCGAAGAGATTGCCTTTATTCATATCGGCAAGTTCATACACCGTGCAACCGAGTGAAAGATAATCTTCCAATATCTTACCTCGGAAATCATTGCGCAAGCAGGTCTGTACGGCTTGCTGCTGCAATAATGCGAGTTGTTTTAAGTATTTATCCAAGTCTGGCAATTTGTCGCTCTTGGATGAATTGATGCTACCATCAGCCGGAAGTAAGTTCCAAATCAAATCATGCGAGACAAAACTCCAAGGAATGAAATGATCTAAATCATACTCGCCTTGATGCAGCGGTGCGTTCGTATATATACAATGCACATCCAACCCGTGTTGCATAACGAAATCCCAATACTCATGTTGTTTGTTCAATGGATTGCGTGTATCGCTTTTGATGAGTTTGTTAGGGATATTGGGCACATTAGGATTACGTGCTTGCAGGAAAAGCGCAAGATTCCAATAGGCAAAATCGAGCAGAACAATGTAATTGGCTTGAAAATACTCCAACCATTCGCTATTAAGTTCCACCCACATTGTGCCTTGTTCCTTAAGCAAACTATATGGGCAACCGTTTTCGTAAGTCTGAGAACGGAGAACTACAGCTTTATCATCGCTGGTATCTATCCACGGACGCAGGAAACGATAGGGCACATTCTGCGGCAAGAAACGGAGCAGAGAACGGACATGCGTAGTCTCACGATGCTGGTGCAACCATGTGCGCAAATCGTCTGTTTTGATGTTTGCAGGGAGTTGATAAACTGAATGTAATTCTCCAATGGCATCAAATAAAGAATCTGACTTACCGAAAGATATATGAAAGAAACACGCAGGATACCAAGCTTTGACCACCATTTCCACCATTATGTCCCAAATATTGAATCGCGTTTTGCCATTCTGCACAAACAAATCAAGAATACTCGCAAACCAATAATATTTATAAGTCGCAACCGTATTGTCAAAGATACGGTTCATTCTTGCAGTGGATAATATTTCAGATTGTGGTATGGTCATGAGTGTCTCATATTAAATCTAGGTGCTTTCATTTGCGCCCCGCACGCAAGATTGCGTGCAAAGGTACTACTTTTTTCGGATATATGCAAGGAAAATCATAGATTTTCGATTTGGACGGGCGGTTTTTGTGTCTCGGTCTTGTCCCGCTCATCGCTCGGCGGGGACAGATGATGCTATTTTTCGATTATCTCCCAATGACCTGCGCTGGTGTTGCCTTCGCGGATTAGAATGCCCTTCTTTTGTAAGTCTGCAAGGTCTCGTTCTATAGTTCTCTTAACTACCGACAAAACTACCGACATTTGCTGCGCAGAAATGAATGGATTCTTTCTTATCAATTCAAGCATATCCTGTTGTCTTTCAGTCAGTTTAACTGGTGACAAACTGGTGACATCACTACCGACAGAACTACCGACATGAGACAACTTCATAAATACGGTTCGTTCAATAGTCACTCGTACACCGCCGCAAAAATTCTCGACATTGGGCATAGGAATTCCGTCAGCCTCAAAACCGTCACGGATCTTCTGGAAGCCTCGTCCCCAAGTGTCGATAAAACCGGCTTTGAAGAAGACATTAGCAATCTTATGATTGCGC